>NZ_JAPYOK010000080.1:0-71281 GCF_028283155.1 Candidatus Poriferisodalis multihospitum
GTGCTGCGCGATATGCAGTGGCATTGCCGCGAGTGCGAGTACACGCACACGGGAATAACCCAGATCGCTGGAGGCGCAGGCATACAGGGCTTGCAACGAGGCACGAAATCACGTCCTGGGCTGGTCATTGAGAGCGCCAACCACCTGTGCACCGCCTGCGACCGCACCACGCGCCACGACCGCTGGCAAGGCAACTTCACGCGGGCAGTGCCATCGTCGACGATGCCGCGAGGCTTCGTGCGTCGTGCCGTAAGGCTTCTCGGCTCACGCGATGTGGTCGAATTGACGGAGCGCCCACCGAACCAGTTGACCGTGGACCACAAGCTGCCTCAGTTGCGCTGGGGTGGCACTGAGGTTGCTGCTCAGCAGGACTACAGCGCGATGAGCGACGAAGACATCGTGGACAAGTTCCAGTTGCTCAAGAAGTCGAATGGAAGTGTCAGCCACAACTTGCTGAAATCGCGGGCCTGTGAGCGCTGCTACAAGACCGGGAACCGTGGCACTCCGTTCGGCATCCGGTTCTTCTACGCCGGTAACGGCAAATGGGCACCTGCCGACAAGCAGGACGCGTCCGGCTGTGTCGGCTGCGGATGGTTCGACTTCGATGCGTGGCGCTCGGCACTGAACAGGACACTGCGACTAGGGACTCCCTGAGCACTCGCCCGACCACAAGACCGTCGAGTCAGTGCCCCAAGGCTGAGCCGAACGCCCGAGCCTCTGCCTGCAGTTCGGCAAATCCGCCCTCGGCGAGATAGCCAGGGGCGAGCAGTGCGAGGAAGGCCCGGCGTTCGTCGCTCAGCAGCTGCGCGTCGAGGTCAAGCCATTCCGCTGTCGAAGCGGACGGGTCGCAGTCGAACAGCCGGTATCGGTTGCCGCAAGCGAGCACGAGGACGCTTCCGTCGGTCTTCGAGTCGTCGGAAACGAGCAGGTATCCCAGCTCGGAGTTGCCGACCCGTTCGCGCCACCGGGCCCGCATGAACGTCTCGCTGGCTTTGGATGCCGTGGCGACTTCCACATGGCCGAAACGGACCGTCCGCAGTGCGCCGGGGCCAGGCGGCACCTCCCGTGCCGCACTGCGCGCCGCCAGCCGACTCAGCAGCTCATCGGCGTTCACGGGTCGCAAGCGTACGTGTCGCTCGACAGCGAGTACCTGACCGTTCATGACCCTCCAAGCGCGCGGACTCGCGCTCGCAAACGTGCAGGGAAATGCTGATCGGCAACCTATGCGCCGACGCGTCGGCGACCAAGCCAGTTTCGACGGCGCTGCCGATCTGGCCCCCCGTTCGGCAACGCCGCCGTCAGTTCGAGCTTGGGGCGATGGCGACGACGCCATCCTCGGTTGCCAGATGGGTCATCGGAACGTCGTGGGGCTCGGACGGCAGCCGATCGAAGACGAGCTCGGAGAGGGCCACGCCGACACGGGGGCAGTCTCCGGGCAGCCTGGCAAGCAACTCGTCGAAGTAGCCGACGCCGTGACCCAGCCGTGTGCCGAGGCGGTCGAAGGCCACGCCGGGCACGAGCGCCAGCGAGATGTGCCGGGGCTGCAACTCGAACGCGGCGGCCGTGGGCTGGGGGAAGCCGTAGCGATGCTGCTCCATCGCCCCGATCGCCGGGTGCAGCGTGAGCGGACCGGCTGGGGGAGTGCGGGTGACGGCGAAGCGCTGCCAGCCGAGCCCGTCAGCCAGACCGTCCAGCGACAGCTCGTCCGCCATGGCCCGGTAGAAGAGGATCAGATTGGCTCCCGGGGGCATGGGGCGCCCGGCGACGGGGGTCGAGCGTTCGTCGAATGCCTCGATGAACGCCCGCAGGCCTGCGACGACGGCGGCGTTCACTTCGGCGGACATCGGTCGCCGGTGATCCCGAACCCGCCGACGCCAGTCGGCCTTCGAAGCGTCAGCCCCCGGTCTCGCGCTCACGGCGCCGACGCTAGGTGTCTCGCACCAGTCGATGTCGCCGCCGTCCCCAGCGGGGCCGAACGGCCCGGTCATGGCTCTCGGCATCGGTGCATGCAGACGTACAATCCGCGTCGTGGGGATCGGGGAGGTGACGCTCCCGCCGATGTACGAGCGGCCGCCTCGACCGCTCGCGATGGCGCGCTGGACGATCACCAAGTTCCTCTGGTGGCAGGGCGGCCTGTGGATCGCTGTCGGCATCGTGGCGTGGAACTGGCTTACGCCGCCGCTCGAGAGCTTCGCGAGCCCCGCCGCGTCGGCGGTCGCACTGGTCTACGTGCGCAACGTGGCGCTCATGATTGCGGTGGCAGGCGGCCTGCACTGGCGGCTGTTCATCCGGCGCAGCCAGGGCACCCGGCACAAGTACGACGAGCGATGGCTATCGGTGGGTCGCCGCCCGTTCCTGTTCCGCAACCAGACGCGTGACAACGTCTTCTGGTCGCTCGCCAGCGCCTGCCCCATCGCAGCGTTGTACGAGGCGCTGATGCTGTGGCTGTATGCCAACGACCTCATCTGGACCGTTCCGGCAAGCGGCGATCTCGCCAGTTTCGGCTACACAGCGGCGTTGACGCTGCTGATCTTCCCGCTGGGCTCGGTGCACTTCTATGCCAACCACCGGCTGCTCCACACCAAGCACCTGTACCGCTGGGCTCACTCGCTGCACCACCGCAATGTCAATATCGGCCCGTGGTCGGGCGTGTCGATGCACCCGCTCGAGCACGTGCTGTACCTCTCGGTGCCGCTCATGTTCCTGCTGATCCCGGCGAACCCCTACCTGATCACGCTGACAACCACGTACTTCCTGCTGTCGCCGGCAGTGTCACATGCGGGATTCGACCGGTTCGTCGTCGCTGGCAACCGCACCGTGGCGGGCGGGGACCGATTCCACACGCTCCACCACCGGTACTTTGACTGCAACTACGGAACGGCGCTGGTACCGCTCGACAAGTGGTTCGGCACCTTTCACGACGGCAGCGACAAAATTCGCAGCTCTCGTGGTGTCGATGGTGCCTAAGTTGATCCGTGAGGCGGGTCGCTGTCACGACATTGACAGGCCAGCGCAGCAACCTGCCTCACTTGTCGGATCCGCGAGATGACGGTACCACGTCGCGGTACCGAATCTGCCCTCCGTTTCCGACGCTGCGCCTTTCAGGCGATGGTCTCGGGTTCGGTGGTGACGAGCAGTTCGGCGACTGATGCGGTGTTCGGCAGCCGCAGGATCGTGGCCAAGGCCTGCGCCAGATCGTCGGCTTGGATCATGATCGACGGGTCCACACCGAAACCCGAGGTCATGTCGGTCTGCACATAGCCCGGACACACGGCCGTGCACCGGATCCCGTCAGGAAAGGTGAGGTGGCGGACCGAGTGATGCAGGGCCATTGCGGCGTGCTTGCTCATGGCATAACCGGGTGCGAAGGTGCCGCGCACTCGCTTGCCCGACATGGAGATCACGTTCACGATGCGGCCCTCGCCGCTGCGGCGCAGGTGGTCGAGCGTGGCACGGAGCATGCGGAACGGCCCCTTCGCGTTGACCTCCCACATCTCGTCGAGCGTGTCCTCAGTCAGCTCTTCGAACACATCGGGATAGGCGACGCCGGCGTTGTTCACGAGGCAGTCGATCCGGCCGTGCGCCGCAATCGTCTCGGCGGTCCAGCGCTCGGCCGCATCGAGGTCGGTTGCGTCATAGCAGTGCAGGGTGACGGTCGGGCCGCCGCCGTCGATGCGGTACGAGGCCGCTGAGGCTTCGAGCGCGGCCATATCGCGAGCAGCGAGCGACAGCGCCCAGCCGTCGGCATGCAGAGCAGCAGCGATGGACTCGCCGATGCCGCGATTCGCACCGCTGATCATCGCCACGCAACCGGTGATGTCTCGCATCTCGCATTCCTCCTGCTCAGCTCGGGGTGATCCCCGGCGGGCTGGCCATGACGGCGTCATTCTCGGCATCGACCCTGCTCGCCGACCAGATGACCGGCAGCGAGACGAAGGCCTCGTTGGCCGCCGTGTGCCTCAGCATCGGCGGCACGCTTGCGGGCATCCCGCTGGCCGCGCTGATGGCCCGTCACGGCCGCCGTGCCGGACTGGCCGCCGGCTACTTCGTCGGCGCACTCGGCGCCACGCTGGCAATGCTGTCGGCGTTCCTCGGGCGCTATTCGGTGCTCGTCGTCGGCATGGTGCTCATCGGCACCGGCCAAGCCGCGAATCTGGCCGCACGCTACGCCGGCGCCGACCTCGCAACCGATGAGAACCGTGCCCGCTCGATCAGCTTGGTGCTGTGGGCAAGCACGGCCGGTTCGGTGGTGGGACCCACGGTGGCGCTCGGTCTCAAGAGCTTCTTTGCCGACACCGAGGGGTTGAGCGGTTTCGCGCTGCCGTACGCCCTAGCGCTGGGCTTGTTCGTTCTCGCAACGGTCAACCTCTGGCGCCGTCTGCGTCCAGACCCGCTGCATGTCGTGGCTGCCGATGCGGGCGCCACCAGCGTCAAGCTGCCGAGCTTGGCCGAGGCTGGCCGCATTCTGGCCCATCCCGTGGCCTCGATTGCTCTCATCGGCATGATGCTGTCGCAGGCCGTGATGGTGGGCGTCATGACCGTCTCGCCGATTCACATGTCCCAGGGAGGCCAGAACCCGCTGATCATCGGCCTCATGCTGTCGCTGCACATCGCGGGCATGTTTGCGTTCTCGCCCTATGTGGGCTGGCTGGTGGACCGTGTCGGCGGCCAGATCATCATCGTTCTCGGAGCGCTCGTGCTCACCGTCGGCGCTGTCATGGCCGCCAACACTGAGGCTGCGCATGCCACCGGTTTGCTACTGGGCCTGTTCCTCGTCGGCATCGGCTGGAGCTGCTGTGTGGTGGCCGCCAGTTCGCTGCTGACGGCGTCGTTTCCCCAGGAGCGCCGTGTCAGCGTGCAAGCCACCGCGGACGTGCTGATGACGGCGCTCGGCGCGGCCGCGGGCGTGAGCTCAGGCCTGGCGGTGGAGCACCGCTCGTATGCCGATCTCGCGAGCTGGGGAGCATGGGTGGCGGTGGCACTCGGCATCGCGGCGGCGGTGATGCTGGTGCGCAACTTCAGAATGACCCGCCGCCTCACGGCCTGAAGCGTTCCCACCACGCTCGCGCCCACCCGCTCAGACGAAGTATGTCGAGCGGCCGCTGTCTGCCCTGAGCCGGCCTGAGCGGGAACGGTGCCGCGTCAGAACAAGCCGTTGAGGCAGGCAGTCAGCTTGGTGTCGGCCGTCGGCGCTCGCGCAGTGAGACGCGACAGGAACGACACCGAGACGAAGTCGTCCATGACGGCGCCGGTGTCGACCTCGGCGGGCATGTCGACGGCGTCGCCCCACTCCATGGCAACCCGGAACGCGTCAGCGTTGTCGGGATGCGGCTCCAGGCTCACCGAAGTGATCGAACGCGGCGGTAGGGTGCCGACCTCGGTGAACCGCCAGCCCTTCATGTCGGCGACTTCACGATTGGGCACATTGAGGTTGACTGCCCATGCCGAGTCGTGTTCGTCGGCGAGCAGACCACTGAGCACGACGCTGGCGACTTCGGCCGCCGAATGCCACTTCTGGTCGGCGATGGCGTCTTCCCAGCCTTGGCCCTCAACCCCGAATCCCTCGACGGTCTGGCTGACCGCCAAGCCCGGGATGTTGCCGTTGCGGCCAGTCAGCACCGCGCCGACGGTGCCGGAGTGGTACACGGATCGGCCGACGTTCGCGCCCGGGTTGATCCCCGACACCACCAAGTCCACCGGCCCGAATGCGCCGAGCCGGGCGAACATCACGCACAACGCTGGCGCCCCCGAAACCGCCCAAGCATCGGTGACGCCTTCGAAGCGCACCTTGTGCACCTCGGGATCCATGAGATGCAGCGGACCGATCGCGGCGCCCGCGCCCGAGTATTCGGAATCTGGCGCCACGACAACCACATCGCCATGAGCGGTCATGGCGCTCGCAAGCACGTACAGCCCTTCGGACTCGATTCCGTCATCATTGGTCACCAGGATCCGCACCGTGTCGAAGGTACTGCCCGCAGATGAAGCGGCGACGTATGGCTCCGGAACGGGGAGTGTCGGCTCCGTGGCAAGCTGTCTCGCTGTGAAGGAGCGGGCTGGGA
Organism: Candidatus Poriferisodalis multihospitum; assembly: GCF_028283155.1. Classification (NCBI taxonomy): domain Bacteria; kingdom Bacillati; phylum Actinomycetota; class Acidimicrobiia; order Acidimicrobiales; family Candidatus Poriferisodalaceae; genus Candidatus Poriferisodalis; species Candidatus Poriferisodalis multihospitum. The sequence continues at coordinate 6,063 of NZ_JAPYOK010000080.1, forward strand.
CGGGCAGCGGGCGCCAGTTGCGCGTTCTGCACACATCCGATGTGCACATCGGGCATGTACGCGGGCCGCATGGCAGTCACCGGGACGTATGCCAGTGCCCTATCCATGCCCTCGCGGCAACCGCGGTCGCCCATGCAGTCGACATCCTGCTGATAGCGGGAGACCTGTTCGACCACGCCCGGCTGAAACGGTCCGATGTCGCGCACACGATGGAACTGCTCGGCAGCGTCGATGCGTCAGTCGTCATCATCCCCGGCAACCACGACGTCCATGACGAGCAGTCGCTGTGGGGCGCCCATGCGGATCATGAGCACCGGCTCGAAGTCACCGGCGCTGGCGTGATCTTCCTCGACGATCCCGAGGGCGCCACCCTGCACTTCGGCGAGCACGACCTGACGCTGTGGGGCCGGGCGATGGACCTGCACCACTCCGAGTACCGGCCCCTGGCAGGCGTGCCGGCCCGCCCCGACGACGGCTGGTTCATTGCCGCTGGGCACGGGCACTTCCAGCGCACAGCCGACGATGCACACCGGTCGTCGCCGATCGCCGCCGAAGAGATCGAGGCCACCGGCGCCGACTACGTGGCGCTCGGGCACTGGCATGTGACGACCGATGTCTCGGTCGGCAATGTCGTCGCCTGGTACCCGGGGGCGCCCATGGGCATCCCGTCGAATGGCACTGCTTCGCTCGTCACGTTCTCGCAGGGTGCGGACGGCGCTGACCGCTCGGTTGCCGTAGCTCATGTGCCAGTGGCCGCGCCACCCGACGGCTGCGCCTAGCGGCACGCATATCTGCCCAGGGCTCAACCCCTTGGCGTCGGCCGGTCGGATGCTGGTTGCAGAGCGGCTAGCTGCTCAGTCTCCGGTGGCGGCGCGGTCAATACGACGCTGCAGCGCCTCGCATTCGGACATGTGGCGCACCGCATCGGACTTGGCAGTGCCGTAGTCCTCAGCGACTTGACGCGCACGATCGGGGTCGTCGTAGGTCGCGGGCTCGCCGAGCAGGGCCTGCAGTTCTGCGACCCGGTGCTCGGCGGCTTCCCAGGCTCGCTCGGCCACAGCCAGATCCCTGCGCATGGCGGCGGTCGCTTCGTGGACGGCTTGGCGCCTGCTAGCCCCCTCGCGGCGGCGCTCGGCAGCGGTAGCCCGCGACGTCGGTGCCCCCGTACCGGCATCTCGACTGCCAGCATGCTGGCCGCCCGTGCCTCCGCTGTCCGTGTGCTTGCGGCTGGTACCAGTGCTTCCCGCGGTGCTGCCGCCAGCGGTGCGTCTCGTGCTCAGCCCCGGCGGCCGCAGCAGATCCTCGTCGACGCCCGGGTGCAGAGTGGCGGTGCCGTCACGCACCACGATCAGCGAATCGGCCACGCTGCGGATGAGGTGGCGGTCGTGGGTCACCAGCAGCACCGTGCCCGGGTACACCGACAGCGCATCCTCCAGCAGATCGCAACTGGGCAGATCGAGATGATTCGTCGGCTCGTCGAGCACCAGCAGGTTCACCGGGTTGGCCATCGTGATGCCGAGCGCCAGCCGGGTGCGCTCGCCGCCGGAGAGGTCTGCCACCTTGCGGTCCGCAGCGTCGCCCGGAAAACCGAAGCCGCCGAGCATCGTGCGTACATTCCGCCCGGGCTGATCGCCCACCGAGGCCGTGAACTCCTCCACCACTGACCGTCGAGGATCCATGACCTCGGCGAGATGCTGAGCGAACGTGGCCATGTCCACGTTGCGGCCGCGGTGCAACTCACCACCGAGAACGCCCAATTCGCCCTGCAATACCCGCAGCAGCGTCGTCTTGCCGGCGCCATTCGGGCCGACTACGCCCACCTTGGTGCCGCGTTCGATGACGAGGTCCACTCCTTCGAGCACGGGAGCGTCTCCGTCGGCGTATCCCACTGAAGCGTCGATCATCTCCACGACGACCCGCGAGGAGCGCCGTGGTGTGCCGAAGCCGAAGCGGGCCGCCAGCTCCTTGCGGCTCGGGACCTCCACCGGTGCCAGCTTCGCCAGAGCTTTGATCCGGCTCTGCACCTGCCGAGCCTTTGTGGCCTTGTAACGGAACCGCTCGATGAATCGCTCGGTGTGGGCCCGCCGGCGAGCCTGTTGCGCCGCTGCCGCCTCCGCAGCCGCAATCCGCTCCTCGCGAGCCACAACGAACTCGGCGAAGCCGCCGACGTGCTCATGCGCGGTCGTGCCGTCCATCTCGATCACGCGGTTGGCAACTGCGTCGATGAAGTCACGGTCATGGCTGACGAACAGCAGCCCGCCCTCCCACGTAGCGAGCTGGTCTTCCAACCAGGCCACGGAGTCGACGTCGAGGTGATTTGTCGGCTCGTCGGCCAGCAGCACATCGGGCTTCGCGAGCAGCAGCTGGGCGAGCGCGACCCGCATCCGCCAGCCACCCGACAGCTGCGCCACCGGCCGCTGCGCATCGTCGGCTGCAAAGCCCAAGCCGGCGAGCACCCGGTGCGCTTCCGCTTCGAAGCCGTAGCCGCCGATCTGGCGAAAGTGAGCCTCCAGCTCGCCGTAGCGGGCGAGCACGTCGTCGTGGTCGGCAGCGTCGACATCGGCCAACCTCGCCTCCAGCGATCGCAGCTCGGCAGTCATAGCGGTGATGTCGCCCGCTCCGGCCAGCGTCGCTTCGAGCACAGTGCCGTCGGTGATCTCGGCGAGCTCCTGGGGCAGGTAGCCGATCGTCAGCCCGCTCTGGCGGTGGACCTCGCCCTCGTCCGGCTCGTTGATGCCGGCCAGGATCTCCAGCAAGGTCGTCTTGCCGATCCCGTTGCCGCCCACCAGCGCCACGCGTCGGCCAGGCGCCAGCTGCACGCTGACGTCAGCGAACAGCCGTCGCGGCGGGTACGACTTGGCGAGCGAGGATGCCCACAGCACAGCCCGAGTCTGCCGCCGGCCGGCGACGGGACGCGCTCGTCTGAGAGCGGCGCCTAGCGGCTGAGCCGCTAGGCGAAGTGGGGGGCCACGTCGGCCATGAAGGCACGCAGGGCTTCGAGGCGGCCCTCGATGCCGCCGCGTGCCACCGGATCGAGCACGAAATGCGTCACGCCGGCCTCGGCAACGCGCCCGACGCTGTCGATCATCTGCTCGGTGCTGCCGGCGATCGACACTTCGGGCTTCATGGCCGATGCCGGATCGAGGTAGTACCGCAGCGACAGCGTGATCTCGCTGCGATCCCGGCCGACGGCATCGCACGCCGCGCCCACCCCGCTCCAACCCGAAGCAACCTCGTCGACTGTCTCGAACGCCGCGTGGAAACCGTGCCCATGCTGCGCCACCCGCCGGTAGGCGGCCGCCGTGTTGCCTCCGACCCACACCGGCACCGGGTCCTGCACCGGCTTGGGCTCGAAGCCGACGGCGGGGAACGAGTAGAACTCGCCGTCGAAGCTCGGGTCGTCCTCGGTGAACAGCGCCTTGAACACCTCGAGCTGCTCGTCAGAGCGCTTGCCACGGCGATCCCATGGCATGCCCAGCACTTCGGCTTCCTCGCGCATCCAGCCCACGCCCACGCCCAGGATCAGGCGGCCGTTCGACAGCACGTCGATGGTTGCGAGACGCTTCGCCGTCTCCACTGGCGGCCGGTACGGCAGGATCAGCACGCTGAAGCCCAGCCGCAGGTTCTCAGTGACAGCGGCGACGAAGAGCAGTGTGCCGATGGGGTCGAGCCATCCCGTCTTCGGCGGCGCCGGGAACGAGCCGTCGTCGGAGTACGGGTACTTCGACACCAGCTCGGCGGGCCAGCAGACATGATCCGAAGCCCAGCCCGAAGCGAATCCGAGCTGGTCTGCTTCCGATGCGAACGTGATGAGCCCATCGCGAGATCCGATGCGGCCCAAGTGCGGCAGAGTGACTCCCCATTCCATGGGCCGACACGCTATGCCGCTCGCGCCCGCGCGCGCCCGCTGCGGCGGCGGCAGAACCCTCTGCGACCCGCGATCCGGCTGGTCGCAACGTCGCAGAGTCTCCTGCCGCCGCCGCAGCTCGTTCGTCGGTGTCCTTGCTGCGGGCGATTGTCACGCGATCGTCGTACCCGAGCTGAGAACGGCCCGGCGCGGCGCGATTACTCTCGCGCGCACCGCCGCAGCGGTCATGGGGAGACAGTCGGGGGCTACGGCTGCTGATTGTCGGCTTGCGACGCCGCGGTGGCTGCTGTTCCACCGAGGAGGGACCCATGCAACTATCCAAGAACCGCCTTTTGCGCTTGCTAGCGCTGCTCTTCGCGTTCTCGCTCGTCGCGGCCGCCTGCGGTGGCGACGATGGTGACGACGACGCCGGCGAGACCCAGACCACCGAGGCCATGGCCGAGGAGGAAGCGGACGACCACGACGAGGACGACGGCCACGACCACGACGAGGAGGAGATGGCCGCCGACGAGCCCGAGGAAGAGGCCGGCGGTCTCAGCCAGGAGGTCATCGAGCAGGCGGCCGAAGAAGAGGAGATGGCCGACGACGAGATGATGGACGACGAGGAGATGATGGAGTTTGACCGCTCCACCATGGAGGGCATCTTCGAAGAGGCCGAATTCCGGCGGGCCAAGGTTGTCGAGCGGATCACCGCCCAGATCGAGGCCGGCGAGTGGGGCGTTGGCGACGACAACGTCCTGCGCGGACCCGAAGGCTTCACCATCGATCTCAACGAGTGTCCCGATGACTGGTCCAACACTGAGGGCATCACCGACACCGAGATCCGTCTGGGCCAGACCGGTCCGCAGTCAGGCACCCTCGCGCTGTACGGCAACGCCCGCTTGGGCTGGCAGACCTACCTCTTGCATGTGAATGCCGAAGGTGGCATCGCAGGCCGCGATGTGGTCATGAAGTCCTACGACGACGCGTACGTAGCTGCACAGACCATCGAGTTCGTCGACGAGCTGATCGAGAACGACAACGTCTTCGCGATTCACACGCTGGGCTCGCCGAACACGCTGGCCGTGTACGACACGCTGAATGCCGAGTGCATCCCGCAGCCGTTCGTGTGGACGGGCCACCCGGCGTGGGGCGATCCCGAGGTGCACCCGTGGACCACGGGCAGCATCCTGTCGTACTCGACCGAGTCGGTGCTGTGGGGCAACTGGATCAAGGACAACCTCGCCGATGAGCTGCCGGTCGTGGTGGCCGGCCTGGTGATGGACAACGACTTCGGTCTGGCCTACGAGCTGGGCTTCGAGGAGTACGCACACAACAACCCCGACGTGGTGTCGGAGTTCGTGCCGGTGCGCCATGACCCTGCATCGCCGACGATCACCAATGAGATCACGACCATCGCCGCGAGCGACCCGGACGTCTACATCTCGATGACAGCGGGCAATGCGTGCTTGCTGGCCATCCAGGAGGTCGCGGCGTCAGGTTTGAAGGATGACATCTCGGCAGCCTTCACGCCGTCGGTGTGCAAGGCGCCGGCGAGCTGGGTCTCCCCGGCCGGAGACGACGGCGACGGCTGGTACATCGTGGGCGGCGGCGTCAAGGACACCACCGACCCGGCGTTGATCGGCAGCGATGCGTTCATCGACTTCATCATCGAGAGCCTCGAGGCCAATGACCTCGATCCGACCATCTCGATGTTCGGCAACGGCTACATGCTGGGCTACCCGTACGTGGAGGCGCTGCGCATCGCCGCAGAGCTGCCTGCGAGTGCGAACAACCCAGCAGGCCTGAACCGGGCGAACTTCATCCTGGCCGTGCGGGCGATCGATATCCACCACCCGATCTTCCTGGACGGCATCACGTTCGCCATGAACGGCAACGCGGATGCCTTCCCGATTGAGGGCACGGATATCAGCCAGTACGACTCGTCCACGCACTCCTGGATCGTCTCGAACGTCATTGACGTGAACGGCGCTTCGGGCAACTGCGTGTGGGACAAGGACAACGGCGGCTGCCGCTAGTTCTTTCTGACTGAGCGACATGAGCGGCCGTCGCCGCCGGAGTCATCCGGTAGCGGCGGCCGCTTGTCGCGTTCGGCTGCCACCCATTGCACGTCCTCTCGATCGGCGCGGCAACGTGGCGCATGGCAAGCGATTAGCTTCGGCGGGACTGTTGGGCACCAGGGGACCGTTCGGCCCTTGGTGCGGGGACACATCAAGGAGACTCATATGACCGGATCACACCGACGGCTATGGCGCCTGCTGGCGCTGCTCTTCGCGTTCTCGCTTCTCGCCGCTGCGTGCGGCGGCGGTGACGACGACGATGCGGGCGACGGCACCACGGACGCCGGCACGCAGACAGCCGATGAGGACATGGCCGATGAGGAGATGGCCGACGAGGAGATGGCCGACGAGGCTGAGCCGGAGGACGAAGGCTCCATCGGCGGCGGCATCACCCAGGAGGCGCTGGAGGAAGACGCCGCCGAAGACGAGGAGATGGCCGAAGAGGAGATGTCTGACGACATGACGGCCGTCAACCCCGACGACTTCGACCTGTCCACGATCGACGGCATCTGGGAGCTGGCTGCGGCACAGCGCCAGGCCATCGTCGACAAGCTCACCGCTGGCATCGAATCCGGCGAGTGGGGCGTCGGCGACGACGGCATCCTGCGTGGGCCCTCGGGCTTCGAGATCGACATGAATGAGTGCCCGGCGGACTGGTCCGACACCACCGGCATCACCGAGGACACGATCCGCATCGGTCAGACGACGGTGAAGTCCGGCAACCTCGCTGCATACGGCGACATCACCGTGGGCTGGGAGAACTACTACGAGTACGTCAACGCGACCGGCGGCGTAGCCGGCAAGGACATGGTGCTGATCTCCCGTGACGACGGTTATGTGGCAGCCCAGACCATCGAGTTCATCGACGAGCTGATCGAGTCGGAGAACGTCTTCGCGCTGCACACGCTCGGCTCGCCGAACACGCTGGCCGTGTACGACCAGATCAACGACGAGTGCATCCCGCAGGTCATGGTGGCAACGGGTCACCCGGCCTGGGGCGACCCGGTGAACCATCCGTGGACCACAGGCCTGCAGATGTCGTACTCGACTGAGGCGATCCTGTGGGGCAACTGGATCAAGGAGAACCTCGCCGACGAGCTGCCGGTGAAGGTGGCCGGCTTGGTGATGGACAACGACTTCGGGTTGGCCTATGAGCTGGGCTTCGAGGCCTACGCGCATGCGAACCCCGACGTCGTGAGCGAGTTCATCCCGGTGCGCCACGACCCGGCTGCTCCCACGCTGACCAACGAGGTCACGACCATCGCGGCAGCGAGCCCGAACGTGTTCATCTCGATGACGGCCGGCAACCCATGCCTGCTTGCGATTCAAGAGGTCGACGCCTCGGGCTTGCTCGACGACCTGTCGGTGGCGTTCACGCCGTCGGTCTGCAAGGCCGTGGCGGCCTACATGGCGCCGGCGGGCGATTCGGCCGATGACTGGTGGATCGTGGGCGGCGGTGTCAAGGACTCCACCGACCCGAAGCACGTCGACGAGCCGTTCATCTCGTTCCTGCGGAGCGAGTTGGCCGATCGCGGGCTCGATCCCGAGATCTCGCTGCTCGGCACCGGCTACTACTTCGCGTACCCGCACACCGAGGCGATCCGTGTGGCTGCCGAACTGCCGGGCGGCCTGACCAGGACCAACTTCATCCTGGCCGCGCGGTCGCTCGACATCTACCACCCGCTGCTGCTGGACGGCATCAACTTTGCTGCCGACGGCGCTGTGGACGGGTACTACGTGGAAGGCTCGGACTTCAGCCAGTACGACGCGGCGGAGCAGACGTGGGACATCGTCGGCGACATCGTGGACGTGAACGGCGGCTCTCCGAACTGCGCCTGGGACAAGGACAACGGCGGCTGCCGCTAGGCAGGCGCCGCAACAGCCCGGGCTGGAATGAGCCCGGCTGACTGAGCAAATGCAGGGCGGCCGCCGCTGCCCGACTACGGCAGCGGCGGTCGCTCGTCGCGTCTACGGATCGATGAGGACGCCGGGGTTGAGGATGCCGTTGGGATCCAGCCGCTTCTTGGCTGCCCGGATCGCTTCGGAGAAGAGCTCGGGGCGCTGGCGGTCGTAGGCGTTGGGACGGTGCATGCGGCCGACCGCATGATGGTGCGTGCACGTGCCGCCGGCTGCTTCGAGCGCCTCGTTGGCGGCGTCCTTGACGGTCTGCCATTGCTCAATCTCACCGCCCGGGGTGCCCATGCCCGACCACGTGTAGTACGGCGCGGGGCCGTCGGTGTAGACGTGAGTGAAGCGGCACGACAGCGTGTGATGATCGCCGAACACCTCCGCCAGCACTGCGCCCACCTTCTCGCGCACCACGGCGTCGAATTCGGGCCACCGGTCCCAGGTGATGGCAGTCTCGAAGGTGTCGTTGATCAACCCCAGCGAGGTCTCCACGCCGTTGCCCACGCCGATGAACGCGTTGCGCCATGCGCCGACTGCGCCGCCGCGGCCGGTGGGCGTGCCGGTGCCGTCATCGATCTGGATCTCGTCGTCGGGCACGTGCCCGTTGCACTCACGTGCGATCTCGACTGCCTGGGCGACATTGTGGCGTTGGGTCAGTTCAGCCGATTCGAACGACACGATGACCAGCGCGCGCTCGCCGTCCATGCCCGCAGCGCGCCCGGCTTCGGCCGGGTCCAGAATCCGCAGATTGGCCGGCCACAGCTTGGCTTGCACCAGGTGCCGCACGGCGTCGTAGCCGGCTTCCCATGTGGGGAACGTGATGCCGGCCGTGGCTCGGAACGTGGGGCGCTTCTGGATGCGCATCCACGCCTCGGTGATGATCCCGTAGATGCCTTCCGAGCCGATCACCATCCGGTCGGGGCTGGGCCCCGCGCCTGAGCCGGGCAGCCGGCGCGACTCCCACCAGCCCGACGGCGTGATCATCCGGGTCGACTCGACGAAGTCGTCGATGTGAGTGTGGTTGGTGGCGTAATGGCCGCCCGAGCGGGTGGCGATCCAGCCGCCGAGTGTGGAGAACCGGAACGACTGGGGGAAGTGGCGCAGCGTGTGCCCGCTGGGACGCAGCTGGTCCTCGAGGTGGGGGCCGAACACGCCCGCCTGGATGCGCGCAGCCCGAGACACGTCGTCGATCTCGAGTACATGACTCAACTGGTCCAGCGAGATCACCACGGTGGGACCGCGATCCTCTGGCGGGGTCAGGCCCCACACCACCGACGATCCGCCGCCGTAGGGGACCGCGATGTAGCCGTTGGCGTCGCACCAGTCGAGTGTTGCCTCCACCTCGACTTCGTTGCGAGGGTGCGCCACCACATCGGGTGGGTTGGGAAAGTCGAGGTTGAAGGCCCGGACCCGCTCGGTGAAGTGTGCGCCATAGGCGTAGCGAGCCCGGTCGTAGGTGCTGGTCGAGCACCAGCCGGCCACCGAGTCGGGAATCGATATACGTGGCGCACGCAAGTCGGCATCCGCCACCGACGGCACCGGCCTTGCTGTGATCTCGGTGCCGTACTGGGCTGAGAGCTTCTTGGCCAGCTCAGCCCGCTCGGCGTCGGTGGGTTCCTCGGATTCCAGGCACCACGCCCAGAACGACTTGCGGTCAGCCATGACTCGTACCTCCAGCTACGCGCCCGTCAACCTAGGCCAGCATCATCTCAGTCGTCGGCGAGCAGGGCGCGGCTGATGACCAGTTTCTGGATCTCGCTCGTGCCCTCGCCGATGATCATGAGCGGCGCATCCCGGTAGTAGCGCTCCACCGGGTACTCGGTGGAGAAGCCGTTCCCGCCGTGAATGCGCATGGCGTCCAGCGACAGCTCTGCGGCGGTTTCTGATGCGAACAGCTTGGCCATGCCCGCAGCCAGATCGACCCGCTCGCCCGCATCGGCCTTGCGGGCGGCGTCGTAGGTCATCAGCCGTGCAGCGTGCAGCTTGGTGGCCATCTCGGCGATTTTGAAGGCGATCGCCTGGTGCTTGGCGATGGGCTTGCCAAAGGCTTCGCGCTGCTTCGCGTACGCCAGAGCGGCGTCATAGGCCGCCTGGGCTACGCCCACGCCCCGGGCCGCCACGTTGATGCGGCCGAGTTCAAGCGCGGCGAGGGCCCAGCGGAGCCCGTTGCCGATGCCGCCGTCATGACCGTCGCCCCCCAGCACCCGGTCTGCCGGCACCCGGTGATCCACGTAGGACATCTCGACGGTCTCCAGCCCCCGGTAGCCGATCTTGTCGATCTTGCGACTCACCGTGATGCCGCCCGAGTGCTTGCCCGGCGTCTTGTCCACCAGGAAGCAGGTGATGCCCGAGCTGCCCGAGGGGTCGCCTTCGGGTACCCGAGCCAGCAGTGCCACGATGCCCGCACGCTCGCCGTTGGTAACCCACATCTTCGTGCCGTTGATGACGAACTCGTTGCCGTCTCGCACTGCACGGCAACGCAGCGCGCCAGCGTCGGAGCCGCTGTCGGGCTCCGACAGCGAGAAACAGCCGCGCAGCTTGCCGGTGGCCATCTGAGTCAACCGGTCGCGCTGCTCGTCGGTGCCGAACCGGTCGATCAGCTTGGCGCAGATGAGGTGGCTGTTGACAATCCCCGCCAGCGACATCCAGCCTCGCGACAGCTCCTCGATCACCCGTGCGTAGGTCACATGGTCGAGGTCGAGCCCGCCGTGCGATTCGGGAATGGTGGCGCCGAACAGGCCGAACTCCTCCATCTGCCCGGCCATCGCGGTGGGGTACTCATCGGCTAGTTCCAGGGGAGACGACTCGGGCACCACCACCTCGTCAACCCAGCGCCGCAGCGTCTCGATGATCTCGTCGGCGACGTCGTCTGCGGTCGCCGACGATCCTCCAGCGCCTCCGTGAACATTCATGACTGCTCCTCCCGAGTGGGTTCCGCCGATGCTTGCCCCGCCATCGACGCGGCATTGCTCCTAGCATTCGCGCCGACCCAATGCAGCAGTGAGCACGACGGAGTACGACGATGAAGATATCCATGGCGATCGGAGCGGGCGCGAGCTTGGACCCCAAGCGCCTCACCCAGCATGTGACCGATCTCGAAGCGGCTGGCGTCGACATGATCTGGGGCGGCGAGATCTACGGCTTTGACTTGGTGTCGACGCTGGCCTACGTGGCCGCCAAGACCGAGCGCATCCAGCTCATGACCGGCATCCTGCCCATCTACTCGCGCAGCCCCGCCATCATCGCCCAGACCGCCATGACCATCGACACGCTGTCCGAAGGCCGGTTCATCCTGGGGCTCGGCACCTCTGGGCCGCAGGTGATCGAGGGCTGGCACGGCGTGCCGTTCAGCAAGCCGATGGGACGGACCCGCGACGTCATCGAGATCTGCCGCAAGGTCTGGTCGGGCGACAAGGTGGTCCACGACGGCAGTGCCGTCAGCCTGCCCTATGACGGGGGCACCGGCCTGGGCAAGCCGCTCAAGCTCATGGCCAAACCGCACCGCCGAGACATCCCGATCGCGGTCGCGTCGATCGGCCCGCGCAACGTCGAGATGACCGCCGAGCTGGCCGAAGTGTGGCAGCCCATTCACTTCCTTCCCGAGAAGTTCAACGACGTATGGGGTGATGCGCTGGCGGCAGGCGGCGCCAAGCGCTCCGACGATCTGACCGACCTGCAGATCGTGGCCGGCGGCACCGTGGCGATGGGCTCGGGCCCGATGGTCGACGCGGTCCGCAAGGGCGTGCGCGACAACGTGGGCTTCTACGTGGGCGGCATGGGCGCACGCGACAAGAACTTCTACAACGACCTGTTCAAGCGCTACGGCTATGTGGACGAGGCGGAGAAGATCCAGGACCTGTTCCTGACCGGCAAGCGAGACGAGGCCTTCGCCGCAGTGCCCGACGACTACGTCGACCGTGCCAGCCTCACCGGCGACCCAGAGCGGGTGCGCGAACGCATTGAGGTGTACCGCTCGGTGGGCGTGAGTTACCTCGACATCACCATCCCGCCCGAGACTGAGAAGCCGCTCGACGTCATCTCCCAAGTCAAGGCCTGGGCCGAGTAGCCAACACCCGTGGCGACCGGCATTGATGACACCGACGGCAACCGAGTCGGCGCCGCGCGCCTGAGCGCTCGTGAGCGGTTTCTGGCAGGAGCCGAAGCACTGGGCATGACGCCTCGGATCCTTCGTTTTCCCGAGGGCACGCGTACTGCGGAGCAGGCGGCCGCGGCAGTCGGCTGCGAACTCGGTCAGATCGTGAAGTCGCTGGTGTTCCTGTGCGATGGTCAGCCAGTGCTGGCCCTGACCTCCGGCGCGAATCGGGTCGATACCGGGAGACTGGGGGAGTTGCTCGGCGGTGCTATCACCCGTGCCGACGCAGACGGCGTGCGGGAGGCCACTGGCTACGCGATCGGGGGCACGCCTCCGTTCAGCCATGCGCGGCTGCTGCGTGCCGTGGCGGACCCGGCACTGCTGGCGTTCGGCACGGTGTGGGCTGCCGCAGGTACGCCTGACACGGTTTTCGAGCTAACGCCCGGCGAACTCGTGGATGCGAGCGGCGCGGAGGTCGCTGACTTCGTCGCTGGCTGACTGCGATGGGCTCAGTCGTGCGCGCTCAGCCCGCGTGCTCGGGCTCTTCGCCGTATTCGGTTTGCTCAGCGTGCTCGGGTTCAAGATCCTCGTCGTCGGCCTGCCCGGTGTCGGGCAATTCGCCTTCGACCCGCAGGTTGGGGATGATGCGGTCGAGCCAGGCCGGCAGCCACCAGTTGCGAGCGCCGAGCAGTTCCATGGTCGAAGGCACGATCAGCATGCGCACGAGCGTCGCGTCGATGGCGATGGCCGTGGCGAGGCCCAGGCCGAACAGCTTGACGACCCGTTCTTCCTCCAGCACGAAGCTGCCGAAGACCACGATCATGATCGCCGCCGCCGCGGTGATGACCCGAGCCGTCGCGGCTAGCCCGTCGGCCACGGAGTTGACCGGATCGCCGGTGCGCTCGTACTCCTCCTTCATGCGTGAGAGCAGGAAGACCTCGTAGTCCATCGACAGCCCGAACAGCACGGCGAACAGCATCATCGGGATGAACGGCTCGATCGGTGCGGGCTGGATGCCTAAGACGCTGCCGAACCAGCCCCACTGGAAGATGGCCACCAGCACGCCGTAGGACGCCCCGATGGAGAGCATGTTCATGATGACGGCCTTGAGCGGCACCACCAGCGAGCGGAACACCGCCATCAGCAGCAGGAACGACGCCCCCAGCACCGCTCCGAAGAAAACCCACATGCGTCCGGCCAGGTAGTCGCTGAAGTCGATCTGGAAAGCCACGGTGCCGCCGACCAGCGCGTCGACGCCGGTGCCGTCCATGGCGGTCGGGATGACCTGGTCGCGCAGCGTGTGGACGAGCGTCTCGGTGGCGGCGTCCTGGGGACCGGTCGCGGGCAGCACCCGGATCATTGCCGCCTGACTGTCGGGGCTCGGGAACGGCGGGGAGGCAGCCACGACGCCGTCGGTGCGATTCAGTGCGTCGGTCAGCGCCAACAGCGAGAGCATGTCTTGGTTGCCGGATGTTTCGGCGACGATCAGGAGCGGCCCGTTCGCCCCCGGTCCGAAGCCGTCGGCGATGAGGTCGTAGGCCTTGCGGGTGGTGCTGTCGGGCGGGAAGTTGCCCTCGTCGGAGAAACCGAGGCGCAACGCGAAGACCGGGGCGGCGGCCAGCACCAGCACGGCGGTGCCGCCGAGCGCGAACAGCCAGGCCCGGCGCTGCACGACCCGGCTCAGCCGGTACCAGGCGGTGGCGCGCAGCGGTTTGGGCTGACGGTGGTGCAGGATCCGCCTCAACGGGTTGCGCGGACCGCCGACGGCCCCCGCAATGAGAACGGCAGCGGCCGCAGGCAGCGCGGCCAGCAGCGGGCGGATGCCCAGACCGAAGCCCAGCAGCGCCACCGACACCAGCGATGCAGCGAGGATGCCGCGGACCCTGGTGGTCGCCATCCGGTTGCGCATCAGCCCCAGCACGGCGGGCAGCAGGGTCATCGAACCCGCCATCACGATCGAGACAGTGATGGCCGCAGACAGCCCCAGTCCGGCCACGAAGGGCAAGCCCATGAGCAGCAGTCCCAGCAGCGACACCACCACGGTCGCACCGGCGAAGAGCACTGAACGACCTGCGGAATCCAGCGCTGCACCCACCGCGTCGAGCGGGCTGAACTTGTTGCGCACCCATTCCCGATAGCGGTTGAGGATGATCAGCGCGTAGTCGATGCCCACGCCGAGCCCGATCATCACCCCGAGCGTCGGCGCGATATCGGGCACCGTGAAGACATTGCTGAGGATCGTGATGGTGAGCGCGCCGATGCCGACACCGATCAGCGCCGTCCCGACCGTCACGCCCATGGCGACCACCGAGCCGACGGCTGCGATCAGCACGAACACGGCAAAGGCGAGCCCGATGGCCTCGGTCTCAGGAGGCTCCTGGCCGGCGAGCCACGAGCCGCCGAGCTCCACCTGGACGCCCGGGATCTCGCGCACGCCGCTGCGGTCGATGAGCTCGACGATGTGCTCGCCGAGCCCGCCCGCGTTGTCGAGATTGAACGAGCGGCTGATCTGGACCTCGGCGACGGCGATCTGGCCCGCATGCGGGCCTTGCTGTGCGACGAACTGGCGGCCGCCGGGGTCATATGGCGAGTTGACCGTCACCTCGTCGAGGGCATCGACGGCGACGAACAGCTCGGTGAGCGTCGATCGCACGGCAGGGTCGTCTACCCCAGAACTGGACTTCACCACGATCGATCCGTTGATGTTGGAGTCGAAGTCGCCGAAGTGGCTGTCCAGCACGTCGGCGGCGCGGTCGCTCTCGGAGTCGGGGCTGCTCAGCGACGCGCCCCACGACGGCCCCACGAGCCCTGCCAGCAGTCCCGCAGCGATGGCGAGCGCCAGCCACCCGGCAAACACTCGCCACGGATTGCGGAAGCACCACTGGCCGAGCGCGATGTACATCGGCGGCGTCCTTCCGTGGTGGTGAGCGCTGCCGTGCCACAGCGAGACTTCTGGTGCCCGATGCGCAGCCCTCAATGAGAGTCAGCCGGGCAAGCTAGCGCCACACGGCGCTGCAACACTTCGTGACGAATGAACTGAGGAGGCAGCACGTGGCTGTGACCAAGCTGAACGACGCAGGACTGCGCCGACATCGAGTCGGGCTCGTCCGCTGGGCCGCGGCGGCCATCGCCATGTTGCTGGCGGTGCCGCTGGCAGCGTTGCCGTCGGGTGCCCAAGCCGATGACGACGGCGGTGCAACGCCCACGCTCATCTCTGCGGGTCCGGTGACGCTCACGATCCTGCACAACAACGACGGCGAGTCGAAGCTGCTGCCCGACGTCGAGTCGGGCTTCCCGGGGGTGGCGAGGTTCGTGGCCGCGATGCGCGAGTTGCAGGCTGCGGCCGCCGAGGCCGGGTCAGTAGTGACGCTGACCTCCGGCGACAACTTCCTCGCCTCGCTAGAGCTGGGCGTGTCGCTCGATCGCGAGGGCCCGATGTACGACTCGGTTGCGCTCAGCGGCATCTACGACGCCATGGCGCTTGGCAACCACGATTTCGATTTCGGACCCGACGTGACAGCCCGCTTCATCGAGGGCTTCGATCCGCCGATCCCGTTCCTGAGCGCCAACATCGACGTCTCTGCCGAGCCGGAGTTGGCCGCCTTGGCCGAACGGGGACTGGTGGCGCCGTCGACCGTGATCGAGACTGGCGGCGAGCGCATCGGCGTCATCGGAGCGGTGACGCCGTGGCTGCCGAATATCTCGAGCCCGCGCAGGGCGGTGGTCAGCGCAGTGCTACCCGCCGTGCAGGCAGAAGCCGATCGCCTGGCCGCTGACGGCGTCAACAAGATCATCCTGGTCAGCCACCTGCAAGACGTGAATGAAGAGGTGGCGTTGGTCGGCGAGCTCAGGGGCGTCGACGTGGTGATCGCCGGCGGCGGCGATGACCTGCTGGCGAACCCCGGCGACACCTGTCAGCCCGACGAGGAGCCGGTGGCGCCGTACCCGATGTGGGCGGACGATGCGGCGGGCAGCCGGGTGCCGGTGGTTACTGCGCCAGGTGCTTACCGCTGCATCGGCAAGCTGGAGGTGACCTTCGACGCCGACGGGAATGTCACGGCGGCCGCAGGCGCCTCGATCGGCGTCGCGCTCGACCGTGATCCCGACGCCACGGTGCAGGCCGACGTTGTCGAGCCGCTGACCGCCGAGGTGGCGCTGGTGGGCAGCACCGCCCTCGGCACGAGCGATGTCGAGCTTGAGGGTCGCAAGCCGGTCTTGCGCAGCCAGTCCACCAACGTCGGCAGCCTGATGGCCGACGCGCTGCGGGTGCGCGGCGCGCATCTCGCCTCCGGCTTCGGTGTGGCGGCCCCGCAGGTGGCGGTGACCAACGGCGGCGGACTCCGCAACGACTCGGTCATCGGTGCAGGCACGGTGAGTGTGGGCACCACCTGGGACATCGCCCCGTTCAACAACGTGCTGGTCACCGCCGAAGTGCCGCGCGCCACGCTGGCCGAGTTGCTCGAGCGGGCGCTGAGCGCGCTGCCGCGTGCGTCGGGCCAGTTCCCGCACGTTTCGGGCATGACCGTCGTCTACGACCCAGACGGCACCGGGCAGGGAATCGACCGCGACGGCAACTGCGGGCTCATCGAACCCGCCGGCACACGTCTGCGCGAGGTGATTCTGGACGACGGCACCCAGATCGTCACCGATGGCGAGGTGGTGCCTGGTGACCCGGTGGCGCTCGCCACGGTCGACTTCCTCGCCGGCGGCGGAGACTGCTACCCGTTGGGAGACATCGCCTTCACCCGCCTCGGGGTCACTTACCAGCAGGCACTGGCGGATTACATCGTCGAAGACCTGAGCGGCATGATCAGCGCCGAGCAGTACCCCGCCGACGGCGGCAATCGGGTGATGGAGTCGGCGTCTGGCGAAGCGCCCGATGGCGATGCCGATGACGGCGACTACATGCTCTATACCGTCCAGCCGGGCGACTTCCTCTGGAAGATCGCAGCGGCGCGCCTTGGCCACGGGGCACGCTGGCCGCTCATCTTCGAGGCGAATGAAGGCCGCGAGCAGGCCTATGGCGGTGCGCTGACCGACCCGGACGTGATCCTGGTGGGCTGGCTGCTGCGCATCCCATTGGTGGGGTGAGTGGCCCGACCGGTCTCGGCTGTTTCAGACTCGATCACCACGGTGCGTCCGGTGACCGATTCGAGCAGTTCGCTGCGGGCTCGGGCTGTGAAGAGTTCGACGGAGGTGTCAACACCGGGTGAGACGCGTGCGACCAGCCGGAGTTCATTGCTGAGCAGTCGGTCCGACTCCCCGGGCTCGTGCGCGACGCGGATGCGCGTCACCACCTGACGATTGGAGCGGTCAAGGCCGATCGCCACGCGCAGCATTGCCGCCATCCAGCGCACCTTGTTCTTGTCTGCTGAGCCCAGAGAGGCGAAGTCGGCATGCTTGGACTTGGGCGCGCTCTTGCGGTGATAGCGAGCGACCTGGGCGATGATCTCGATCTCGCGTTCGGTGAATCCGGTGAGGTGCTCACTGTTGCGGATGATGTAGTAGCTGTGACGGTGGTGGGCGCTGTGGGAGATGAATATCCCCACGTTGTGCAGCAGCGAGGCTGCCTCGAACAGCTCCCGGTCTTCTTCGCCGAGCCCGTGCTGAGAACTCAGGCCGTCGAACAACTCGAGTGCCAGGTCGGTGATGTGCTCGGCGTGTCCCAGGTCCTCGTGGTAGCTGTTCGCCACGTACATGACTCCCGAGCGCCGCAGGTCTTCGAGACGGTGGAACGGATCCAGCCCCGGCGCAGCGGCTCGCCGCATCTGCTCGAACAGGATCCCCTCCCGCAGGGCGTAGTCGGATACTTCCATGCGCTTGATGCCAAGCAGCTTGAACGTCTCCGACAGCAACAGCGCGCCGCCCACGATGATGTCGGCCCGGCGTTCCTCCAGCCCTTCGATGTCGAGCCGGCGCGCCGGAGTCATGGCATTGGCGAGATCTGCTGTGAGGGAACGCAGTTCCTTGGCTGTGAACGACAGCCGGCCGGTACGGCTGTCGCGATCGCCGCGCCGGAGGGCGCACATGCGCGCCAAAGCCATGATGGTTCCCGACGAGCCGACAGCAGTCTCGAAACCGAGCTCACCGATCTCGGCTGGCAAGTGGCCGAGGAACGACTCGATGTGGATGCGGCACTCGCGAACAGCACGCTTACGCGAGCGGCCCTCAGGGAAGAAGCGGTCGGTAAGCCGGATTGAGCCGAGCTTGAGACTGCGCATCAGCAGGGGCTCGGCACCGTCGCCGACGATGAACTCAGTGGAGCCGCCGCCGATGTCGATGACCAGGTGCCGCTTGTCGAGCAGCGGGACGGCCGCCATCACGCCCAGATGGATCAGTCGGGCCTCCTCGATGCCGGAGACCACCTGGATGTCCACTCCGGCCTCGGAAAGGGCCCGCGCCACAAACTCGCCTCGGTTGTCGGCCTCGCGTACCGCGCTGGTGGCCACGGCTGTGATGGTGGCGGCGCCGGCGTGATCAGCGATGCGTCGCATGCGGTCGAGCGCCGCGATGCCGCGATCCATGGCGTCGGCGGTAAGGCGCTTCATGTCCTCGCCGCCCGAGCCCAGCCGGACCGGCTCGCGTTCGCGTGTCAGCACTTCGAAATGGCCATCTGCATCGACCGATGCGACAACGAGGTGGAACGAGTTCGTTCCGACATCGATCGCCGCGATGACGCTCACGCATCGCAACGCTAGAGGGAGCACCGGGCGGCCCTGATGATGTTGGTTCAGCAGATGGGCTCAGCCGGCCCGCCATGACGCCCCACTAGCGTTCCGCCGATGGCGACGCACGCGACCCAGATCGTGCCTCGATTCGGCGAGCTGGATCCGTACAACCACGTCAACCACGCGGTCTATGTGTCGTATTTCGAGGCGGCCCGCTGCCTGGCGCTGGAATCCGCCGGTCTCGCACTGCCGGACCTCTCAGATCAAGATGTCCAGATCGTGGTGACGAACCTTGAGGTGCGTTTCCGGGCGCCGGCGACCGCCCGCGACACGCTGCGCGTCGAGACCGAATTGGTCGAGCGTCGCCGTGCGAGCACGCGGTGGCAGCAGCGGATCATCCGCGAGTCCGACGATGCGGTGCTGGTGGAGGGCCACTTGACAGCGGCCATCTGCGACAACGGCGGCAAGCCCCGCCGCCCGCCGCCTGGCCTCATGGACAAGTTCGACGCACTCGCCCCCGGCTAAGTAGTGCGCCCGCTGCGGAGGCGACAGAACCCTCTGCGACCAGCGATCCAGCAGGTCGCAACGTCGCAGAGTCTCCTGCCGCCTCCGCAGCTATGGCATCTGTGCCAATCGGTTCGAGCCCTAGACGACGGGGGTCAGGCCGCCGTCGATGTTGATTGCGGTGCCGGTGACGTAGCTGGCGGCGTCACTGGCGAGGAACAGGGCCAGGTTGGCGAACTCTTGGGCGTCGCCCATGCGCCCTACGGGGATGCGATTCCCGATGGCCGCGGTGAATTCCTCGAAGGCGGTGTCGTGGGCCTCGCGTTCCCAGCGCGTCTGCCATTGGTGTGTCACCAGCAGTCCGGTGATGAGCGCGTTGACCAGCACGCCGTCAGGGGCGAATTCTGACGCCAGCGCCTTGGTCATCGCCAGACCGGCGGCACGACTGGCTGAGGTGGGGCACGTCTGCGCGCTCGCTGCTTTCGCACCGACGTTCAGCGAGTTGATGATGCGGCCCCAGCGCTGATCGCGCATGTGAGGAATGCAAAGTCGGCAGAGGCGTACTGCCGAGAAGAGCTTCAGATCGAGGTCGTCCTGCCAGTCGTCATCGTCGATGTCGAGAAATGGCTTGGCATTCGATGTCCCGGAGTTGTTCACGAGGATGTCGATCGGACCGCACGCTGCCATCGCCTCGGCGTGTGCTCGCGCAACCTCGCCGCCCCGGCTGCCCCCGGTGATCAGCGCTGTGCGGCCGTCAAGTCTCAATTCCATACGCGCACCATATTTCTGGGCGCGGTCCGGCGCTCAATCTGGGCGCTGCCGCCGACGCCGAGGTCCGGTGCGCTGGGGCCAGTAGTGCGCGACCATGTGGCATGCGCGCGGGACTGGTGACCGGCAAGGAACAGTTCGAGCTACGGGAGGTCGAGGAGCCGACGCCCGGGCCGGGCGAGGCGCTGGTGGAGATCTCGCTGTGCGGGATCTGCGGCAGCGATGTGCACGCATATGCCGAGGGCTGGCCCTACGCGCCGGGCATCTGCGGCCATGAGTGGGTCGGCACCGTTGTCGCCGTGGATGCCGAGGTCCGCGTGGTGGGCATGGGTGACCGCGTCACGGGCGGACTGGCACCGGGCTGCGGACGATGCCCAGAATGCCGGGCCGATCACCCCGCCTACTGCTCGGTGGCGCGCTCGTACTACATAGGAGAGAACGCGCCGGTCTCGGGCGGCTTCGCGCCCTTCATGGCAGCGAGCGCGGACCGGCTGGTGCGTGTGCCCCCCGAGCTCAGCAACGACGACGCTGCGGTGATCGAGCCAGTTTCCGTAGCGCTGCACGCGGTCCGACGCAGCCGCTTGCAGCCTGGCGACGTGGCATGCGTCGTCGGCTGCGGACCGATCGGACTGCTGGTCGCCCAGTGTGCGCGTCTCGCGGGCGCGGGCACGGTGATCGCGGTGGAGCCCGACGCCGAGCGCCGCGCCCTTGCGCTCGAACTCGGGGTCGATGCGGCTGTCGCACCCGGTGCAGGGATGCGGGAAGCGGTGAATGAAGCCACGGATGGCCTGCGAGCCGACATCGCCTTCGACTGCGCCGGCATCCCTCAGACCATCCAGCAATCGGCCGACATGGTGCGTTTCGGCGGCTCGGTGTGCATCGTGGGCGTGACCGGCAGCGACGCCACCATCCGCCCCAACCGCTGGCTGTTCAAGGAGATCTCGGTGGACACATCGCTGGCGTTCACCCTCGACGAGATGCGCGCCGCCGCCGGCTTCATCGCCGACGGCCGCATCAGTGTCGCCCCGCTGGTGCAGGGCACGGTCACGCTCGACGAACTGCCCCAGACGATCGACGACCTCGCCACCCGGCGCAACACGTCGATCAAGCTGCTGGTGGATCCAACCGCCGGCTGAGCGAGGTTCCCCCGCATCACCGGCAGGCACCCACAGTGTCGCCGTACGCTCTGTGCGGAATTGCTGATCAGAAGCGAGCAGCCGGAACGGGGGTCGCATGAGCTGGGAGCCTGAGATCGCCGAGCTGCGCCGCCGCGAAGCGTTCGCCGAGGCACTCGGCGGACCCGACAAGGTCGAGCGGCAGCACTTTTTCGGCAAGATGACCGTGCGCGAGCGCATCGACGCCATGGCCGACAAGGGCTCGTTCCACGAGATCGGCAAGACCGCCGGCGTCGCGGAATACGACGATTCCGACTGGTGGACGGCATGGGCGGCGGCGGCTCGGTGAAGTCCATCGAGATGGCGGGCCGCACATACATCCCCGAACTGCGGGGCTGGGACGTCATCGTCAACCACCTCTCGGTGGCCCCGTCGGTGTCGCTGGCGCTGGGCTCGGTGGCGGGCATCGGCGCCGCCCGGGTGGCCACCGCTCACTACTCGGTCATCGTGCGCGACACCGCGCAGATGATGATCGCCGGGCCGGCGCTGGTCGAGCAGGCCTCGCTCGGCGATCACGGCAAAGAGGAACTCGGCCACGCGGACATCCACACGGCCAACGGCGCCATAGACGATGTGGTCGACAGCGAAGAAGAGGCGTTCGAGCGCGCACGCCGGTTCCTTTCGTACCTGCCCGCCAACGTGGACGAGCTGCCCGAGCGGGTGCTGAGCGGCGACAGCCCTCAGCGGCGTGACGACGAGCTGATCTCGATCGTGCCCCGCGAGCCACGGCGTGTCTACAAGATGCGCTCGATCATCGAATCGGTCTGCGATCAGGGCAGCTTCTTCGAGATCGGCAGCCGCTGGGGGCGTTCGATCATCACCGGCCTGGCCCGCCTCGACGGGTGGCCGGTGGCGATCTTCGGGGAGGACCCCTACGTGTACGGCGGCGGTTGGACTGCGGACAGCTGCCGCAAGCTCATCCGCCTGCTCGACACCGCCTCCACGTTCCACCTGCCGGTGGTGCACCTCGCGGACTGCCCGGGCTTCCTGATCGGCAAGGAGTCCGAGGAGAGCGGGACCATCCGCTTCGGATCGGCTGCCCTCGCAGCACTGGGTCAGCTCACCGCGCCGTTCGCCTGTGTGGTCATCCGCAAGGCATTCGGCGTCGCGGGCGCAGCCAACAACCAGCCAGGCGCTCGCAGCTTCCGGGTGGCGTGGCCCTCGGGCGACTGGGGCTCGCTGCCCATCGAAGGTGGCCTCGAGGTGGCCTACAAGCAGGACCTCGCCGACAGCGACACACCCGATGAGCTGCTGGAGGAGATCCGCGAGAGGCTCAACAGCGTCCGCTCGCCGCACCGCTCCGCAGAGTTCTTCGAGATCGAGGAGATCATCGACCCGCGTGACACCCGACCGGTGCTGTGCGAGTGGGTGGATCTCGCCCGCCGCTCGCTCCGGCCCGGGCCGAGTTCCTTCGGCTACCGGCCGTAAGAGCACGCACGGATTGGCACAGATGTCCTAGCGACGGAGGCGGCAGGGAACTCTGCGAGGTTGGAACCTGCTGGATTCCCGGAGCAGAGGGCCCTGCCGCCTCCGTCGCGGCGCGCCCCTGAGCTATCCAACCGGTCGCGTGGCAGACTCAGCGACGGATAACAGGGGAGCGCAACGATGGATCCCACCTACACCGACGAGGCCGACGACTACCGCGAGAAGATCCAGGCCTTCCTGGCCGAGCACCTGCCTGCCAACTGGGGCGGCATGGGTTCCCTCGACGAAGAGGCCCGCGACCAGTTCGTCGAGGAATGGCGGGCGCTGCTGTCGGAGAATCAGCTGCTGGCCGTCTCATGGCCGGTCGAATACGGCGGCGCCGGGCTCAGCGAGGTCGAGCGTGTCGTGATGGCCGAGGAGTTCGCCAAGGCTGGGGTCCCCGTCGGCGGCGACAACGACGGGTTCAGCATCACGATGGTCGGCAACGCCATCATCGAGTGCGGCACCGAGGAGCAGAAGCGTCACTTCCTGCCCAAGATCATCTCGGGCGAGCATCGCTGGTGCCAGGGCTACAGCGAGCCCGACAGCGGTTCAGACCTCGCCAACCTGGGCACACGCGCCGTGCTCGACGGCGACGAATGGGTGATCAATGGCCAGAAGATCTGGACCTCCAGCGGCCACACCGCCAACTGGATCTTCGTGCTGTGCCGCACCAACCCCACTGAGGCCAAGCACCGCGGCATCTCGTTCCTGCTGGTCCCGGTCGACCAGCCCGGCGTCGAGATGCGCCCGATCATCAACATCAACAACCGGCACGACTTCAACGAGGTGTTCTTCACCGACGCCAAGACCGCGAAAGAGAACGTCGTCGGCGATGTGAACGACGGTTGGCGGGTCGCCAACGTGCTGCTCGGCTTCGAGCGGGGCCATGGCGCCACCACCGATGCGCTCCGATTCCGCGACGAGCTCGACCGAATCACGGCCGAAGCCGTCGAGCGGGGTGCAACCGACGATCCGCTCGTGCGTCAGGACCTCGCTCAAGCGCACGCCAAGGTCGAGATCATGAAGTGGATGGGCCAGCGCAACATCACCAACGTGCTGGCGGGCAAGGCCCCCGGGCCCGAGTCGTCGCTGCACAAGCTGCTGTGGAGCGAGTATCACCACTGGATCACCGAGTTCTCGATGGATCTGCTCGGCATGGAGGCAACTGCGCCGAGCGGACATCCCGCGGTGAACGGCATCAATACCGACGCAGTGGGGGCGGAGTTCTCCTCGCTGGCGTGGGTGCAGACGTTCATGGGCGCGAGGCCCGGGACGATCTACGCAGGCACGTCGGAAGTGCAGCGCAACATCGTGGGCGACCGGGTGCTCGGGCTGCCGCGTGAACCGCGTGCCGACGGCGGCCCGTGGAACCAGATCGGCAAGAGCTGAGAGACTGATCTGCATCTCACGCAGGGGAGCGCGACGATGGATCCCACCTATGCCGAAGAGGCCGAGGACTACCGCGAGAAGATCCAGGCCTTCCTGGCAGAGCACCTGCCCGCCGAATGGAGCGGGATGGGATCGCTCGACGAGGAGGCTTGCGACCAGTTCGTCGAGGAGTGGCGGTCGTTGCTGTCGGAGAATCAGCTGCTGGCCGTGTCGTGGCCGGTCTCCTACGGCGGCGCCGGGCTCAGCGAGGTGGAACGAGTCGTTCTGGCTGAGGAGTTCGCGAAGGCTGGGGTCCCGGTCGGCAACGACAACGACCTGTTCAGCATCGGGATGGTCGGCAACGTCATCATCGAGTGCGGTACCGAGGAGCAGAAGCGCCACTTCCTGCCCAAGATCATCTCGGGCGAGCATCGCTGGTGCCAGGGTTACAGCGAGCCGAACAGCGGCTCGGACCTCGCCAACCTGGGCACCCGTGCGGTGCTCGACGGCGACGAGTGGGTGATCAACGGCCAGAAGATCTGGACCTCCAGCGGCCATACCGCCAACTGGATCTTCGTGCTGTGCCGCACCGATCCCACCGAGGCCAAGCATCGCGGCATCTCGTTCCTGCTGGTGCCGGTGGATCAGCCCGGTGTGGAGATGCGCCCGATCATCAACATCAACAACCGGCACGACTTCAACGAGGTGTTCTTCGCCGACGCGAAGACGGCGAAGGAGAACGTCGTCGGCGACGTGAACGACGGCTGGCGTGTGGCAAACATGCTGCTGGGCTTCGAGCGCGGCGACGGAGCCACGACCGACGCACTGCGGTTCCGTGACGAGCTCAACCGCATCACGGCTGTGGCCGTCGAGCGTGGCGCCACTGACGACCCGCTCGTGCGTCAGGATCTCGCTCGGGCACACGCCAAGGTCGAGATCATGAAGTGGATGGGCCAGCGCAACATCACCAACGTGCTGGCCGGCAAGGCACCTGGGCCGGAGTCATCGCTGCACAAGCTGCTGTGGAGCGAGTACCACCACTGGATCACTGAGTTCTCGATGGGTCTGCTGGGCATGGAAGCGACTGCGCCCAGCGGACATCCCGCGGTCAACGGCATCGAAACCGACGCAGTGGGGGCGGAGTTCTCCTCGCTGTCATGGGTGCAGACGTTCATGGGCGCACGGCCGGGGACGATCTATTCGGGCACTTCGGAGGTGCAGCGCAACATCATCGGCGACCGGGTGCTCGGCCTTCCACGCGAGCCGCGTGCCGACGGCGGCCCTTGGGACCAGATCGGCAAGAACTGACCGCGTCGGACTCGACCTGTACGAACGAGGCGCGCACGCGCTCACTCACGATTGAAAGGTATTTCCCATGGAACTGCGATTGGATGGCAAGACAGCGCTCGTGACCGGCGGCTCCGCTGGCATCGGCAAGGGCATCGCGAAGTCGTTCGCCGATGCAGGCGCGAACGTGATGATCACGAGCCGCAAGGCCGACAAGTGCGAGGCGGCAGTGGCCGAACTGGCCGAGACCGCCAGCGGCGAGGCGAGCTACGTCGCTGCGCACATCGGCCACCTCGATCAGGCCGAGCGGGTGATGGGCGAGACCATCGAGCGCTTTGGATCGCTGGACATCCTGGTGAACAATGCGGCCACGAATCCTTGGGCCGGTCCGATGGTCGACTGCGACATCCCGCGCCTCGACAAGACCTACGAAGTCAACCTGCGGGCGCCGCTGCAGTGGACGCAGATTGCGAGGCAGATGTGGATGGGCGAACACGGCGGCTCGGTGATCAACATCGCGTCGGTCGGCGGCCATCACACGTCCGAAGCGCTGGGTGTCTACTGCATGTTCAAGGACGCGCTGATGCACATGACCCGGCAGCTCGCAGCCGAGCTGGGGCCGAAGATGCGCGTCAACTGCATTGCGCCGGGTCTGATCCGCACCGATTTTGCGCGGGTGCTGTGGGATGGGCCGCGTGGGCAGATGATCGCCGACCAGCTGCCCATGAAGCGGCTCGGCGAGCCGTCCGACATCGGCGAGGCTGCCCTGTTCCTGTCCGCTGCAGGCTCGTGGATGACCGGTCATGTCATGGACATCGACGGCGGCGAATGCGTAAAGATCTCCGGAGAGCTGCCGCTCGAAGAGGGCTGAGCCAGCCTGCGCTGGCCCTGCGCCAGGTCACCGATCAGAGGACGTCAGCGAACCCTGGCAACGTCGCAAGCCAGTCGACAATCGCCTGCGGGTCCTCGACCATGGCATTGTGACCGAGGCTGGCAAACACAAGTGGCGCCGTGACGCCCGCAGCGTGAGGGTTGGCCGCTGCGAACGCGGCCAAGTCAGCATGATGATCCGACGCGACAAGCGGGTCGTGCTCTCCGATCGCCATGGCGACCGTGCACTTCGCTGCGGCGAGCAGACCGGCCATGTCGGGCGGGCCCACTTCGACGGTGGCAGGGTCCTGCGCTGCGCACCAACCCGGTGCGGGCACGGGGGGATCGATGCGCATCGGTTCGCCATCTTCGGTGAAGCGCAGCTCGGTGTCTGTGCGCATGACACCGGCTTCGATAGCCAACTCGATTCGCTTGTCATCGGCATCGAACACGCCGTACAGGCCGGCGAGCTTCATGAACCACTCGACGGCGCCGTCGCGATCGGGAAACTCTCGCGGCGGCCGGCTGGCCAGGTCCGCAATGCGTCCGAGTTCTTCATCCGACCAGCGCAGTTTGACGCCGATCGTGGCGGCCAGCACCGGCGGCGGTCCGAACCAGCCGCTGGCGAGCGCCAAGCCGACGATGCCGCCCATCGAATGGCCCAGCACCACATACGGGGTGTCTCGATGCTCGTCGGCGAGCACTTCGGCCACATCGGCGGCCATCGCGCCGAAGGAGTACAAGTCTCGCCATTCGGCACCGCCGTGGCCGCGCAGGTCGGGCACCACGATGGCACCATCCCACGGCATCGCCCCGATGAGCGGGTCCCATACAAAGCGGTTCGCGCCCAGCCCGTGCAGCAGCACCAGAGCCGGCTGCTCAGCCACAGCTTCCTCCGGGGATCTGCCGGCGGTCGCTGCAGCGGCCGCAATCCGCGTCGGTCGGGCTCATCGCGGCCGCTCGCCGTAGTCGCCGTGGGGTGCGTCGCGCTCGGAGATGACTTGGCGGAATCCCTTGGTCTCGAAGTCCTCCACCCAGCGGTAGGCCTCTTCAGTGTGGCGGGTTACGCCATCGAAGAACGTGCCGAGCAGCTGGCTGGTCCGCAGGCCCATGTTCTCGAAGGCCTGGTTGATCAGCAGCTTGTTGAGCGCGAGCTGGTTGGCGGGAATGTGCGCCAGCCGCCGGGCGAACGCCTCGACCCGTTCGCTGAGTTCGTCGGGCGGGTGCACGTAGGCGACCAGTCCGATGCGGTGCGCCGTCTGCGCGTCGATGGCATCGCCCGACAGCAGGAACTGCTTGGCGTGCTCGAGGCCCAGCCGGTACACCCACATCATCGTGGTGGGCGTGCCGTAGATGCGCGAGGGGGCGTAGCCGATGTGGGCGTCATTGGCCATGAACAGCAGGTCGCAGCACAGGATCATGTCGGTGGCCCCGCCGATCGCCCAGCCATGGATCTGGCCCAGCACCGGCTTGGGGCATTCCCAGATCTTCATGAACCGCTTGACGTTGTGGCCCATGAACTGCCAGTCGCGCACCGGGTCCCATGCGCCGTCGCGGGGCTTGGGACCGGGGGCGCTGTACGGGCTGCCCCACGAGTCGTACAGCTCTTCGGCGTCTGAGCCGCTGCCCCCGCCGGGGTTGAGGTCGTAGCCGGCCGTGAGCGTCGGGCCATTGCCGCGCAGGACAATCGAGCGGACGTTGCGGGATGCTGTCGCCCGGTCGATGCCGTCTGCCACACCGGCGATGACACTCTCGGTGAGGGTGTTCATGCGTTCGGGCCGGTTCAGCGTGATGAACGCGACCGTGTCGACCTCGTCGTACAGCACTACCGGCTCGGGCTCGCTGGTCCCCCCAGCGCCCCCGGCTGGTCCAACGTCTCCCATGTCGGACTTCATGGCGCGGACGCTAGCTGCGCAGGGCCAGGCGCATGGCTGCGAGGGCAGACGGGCGGCTGAGGATTGGGGAGTCTCGGGCGAGCTTCGGTCGGTGCGCGCCAGCCGGCGGCTCAGGATGGGGATGCTTCTGGCGGTGCGGGCCAGCCGGGGACGCCTTCTTCGAGTTGCACGCCGGCGCTGTTGTTGAAACCACAGACCATGCGGTAGCAACCCGACACGGCGAGCAGTTGGCACATGTCGGCGGCGCTGTAGTGCTGCGCGGCTTCGGCCCAAGCGGCGTCGGATACGCAGTCGTCGGCACACAGATCGTCGACGAGTTGGATCATGGCGGCCTCGGCGGGCGTCCAGTGACCTTGGGAGATGGGGCGCGTCGCGTAGTAGAGCTCTGCTTCGGTCACGCCGTCGACCAGCGCCACGAGACCGTGCTGGCCGAACGTGTACGCCGAGCCGCAGTTCCAGCACGTCCGCAGCACGGCGATCTCCACGTCTCGCCGGGTGAGGTCGTCTTCGAACTGCAGCAGGATGGTCTGGGAGAACATGCCCATCGCCTTGGAGACGAGGCGGTTGTGAGCCATAATCGCCCGCATGTTCACCACGTTCGCGGGCGATGATTTCATTGCTTCGCGTGCGAGCTCGGCTGCCCACTCCAAGGGCTCCAGCCGTGGTTCAGACGGTCGGGTGAAGTGCATGCCCGCAGATTAGAAGTGGCGCCATTCACTAGGGCATGCCGATAGTTCATAGTATTACTGAGACTGCACATGCGTTCCCCTCCGAGCGTCTGACCTACGCTGGCACTGTCCCGGACTGCTGGGCCGCAGACGAGGAGGCTGCCGTGAGCACGACGACCGGTGTTGATCACGGTGGTGTCGAGCGCGACTTCGACATCTTCAGCGACGAGTACATCGCGGACCCATCGCGGGTCTGGGACGAACTGCGCACCGAGTGCCCCGTCGCGCACAGTGAGCGGAACGGCGGCGGGTGGATGCCCACCACCTGGGATGACATCGCGGCAGTGGCGTACGACACCGACAACTTCAGCTCACGCGACAGCTCGGTGGCTCGGACGCCTGAAGGTGCGTCCTTCATCTCGGCCCCGCCGATCACCTCCGATCCGCCGTTTCATGCCGACGCTCGCCGGATGCTGCTGCCGTTCTTCTCGCCCAAGGCAGTGGAGGACCTCGTCGAGGTGACGCGCAGCATCGCCCGTGAGCGCCTCGACGTCATTGCCGCGCAGACGGGGGCGAACCGAGGTGGTTCCGGGGTAGTCGATGCGGCCGACGCATTCTCCAAGTACATCCCGGTGCGGGTGATCGCCCGCATCCTGGGCCTGCCCGAATCGGACGAGCCGATGTTCACTCGCTGGGCTGTCGCCGTGCTGCAGGCCACGCCGGAGGAGCACGACCACCGAGCCCTGGCGACCCGCGAAGTGCTGAAGTACTTCGGCGACCTCGT
Organism: Candidatus Poriferisodalis multihospitum; assembly: GCF_028283155.1. Lineage (NCBI taxonomy): Bacteria > Bacillati > Actinomycetota > Acidimicrobiia > Acidimicrobiales > Candidatus Poriferisodalaceae > Candidatus Poriferisodalis > Candidatus Poriferisodalis multihospitum. The sequence goes on from NZ_JAPYOK010000080.1 coordinate 35,446, forward strand.
TGACGCTCGCCGCGAGGAACGTGCAGATGATCTTCCCTCGAAGCTGATCGACATGCGGCTGCCGAACGGCGACCCGCTCACCAACCGCCACATCACTGGTGTCGGTTTCCTGTTGCTGCTCGCAGGTATCGACACCACCTGGAGCTCGATCTCGGCCAGCCTACTGCACTTGGCGACCTATCCCGACGACCGCGAGCGTCTGCTGGCCGAGCCGGAACTGCTCGATTCGGCCATCGAGGAGTTCCTGCGGGCCTACGCACCGGTGACCATGGCACGGATCAGCGCCACCGACGACGCCGAGATCAGTGGCTGCCCGGTCCCCAAGGGCGACAAGGTGTATCTGCCGTTCGGGGCAGGCAATCGTGACCCCGCCATGTTCGACCGTCCCGACGAGGTCCTCATAGATCGCGCCCACAACCGGCACGTCGCCTTCGGCATCGGCATCCACCGCTGCCTGGGTTCGAACCTGGCCCGCATGGAGCTCAAGGTCGCGCTCGAAGAGTGGCTCGCACGCTTTCCGAACTTCGAGCTCGCCACCGATGCGGACGGCCGCAGCGCCGAATGGGGAGGCTCGCAGATCCGAGGCCCCCGCAACCTGCAAATCCGCGTCGGCATCTGACTTTGCCGAACGGATTCAGGCATCTGACGGTCGCTCGTCCCGTCACGCCCGCGGCATTGAGCGTGTCTTCCGCTATTCCGCCGGGAAGGGGAGCTGGAGCCACCATGGGCGGCTGACGACGTCGATACGGGTCACCCACTTGACCCACCAGAAGCCTCGCCTGCCGGGCGCTACTAGCCGCACCGGGGCGCCGTGGCCTCGACGCAGCGGTTCACCGCCGTAGCCGACGGCCAGATACAGATTTGCCGCGTCGCGGGCGGGGAACAGGCGGCTGTAGCCGGTCAGCGATGTGACTTCCAGCGTGGGCGCGTCGATGGCTGGGAGCAGCTCGGCCAACGGCACTGCGTCCCACGACTGGCGGCTCCACCATCCGCCGGTGCAGTCGAGGTCGGCGGTCAACGAGGTGGCTCGATCGTGGAGGGTCTGCAGCTGTACCGGCTCACCGGCGACCGTGAGCTCCCAGTCCGACACGGCCACCCGAGGCGACCTGTCGTTGAGCCACATGGTCGTCGGCATCTCGGCGGGCGTGAACGAGCCGATCTCGTGTGAGCCGGTGAATCGTCGGTTGTCGCCCACCACCAGCTGCTGGATCCAGTAGGCCGCGCCTGCAGCCGCCATTGCGATGGCGCCGCCGATGAACGCCCGGCGGTCGAGGTCGGCGATGCCGGGACGGCCCGGCCGGCTGACGATGTGCCACACCAGCAGCGGGACCACGAACGCGACCAGCAGGACGTGGGTCCACAACGCCGACCAGTAGCCCACGCCGTGCCACAGCCCGGTTGCGTGCAATACCCCGAGCACGACGGTCGCGACGACGAGAGCTCCGAGCAGCATCGACAGCCATCGGGTGGTGCGGCGGCGCTTCAACCCGGTGCGCACCGAGCCGCGGAGTTTGGCGGGGGCCAGCACCAGCAGGGTCAGGCCGGCGAGGGCGTGCGTGACGGTCAGCCAGCGGCCCCAGCCGGTGCCCACCGCCCACGACGCCAGACCCGTCCCGACCGCAATGATCGCTGCAGCAGCCAAGAGCACATCGACCTGCCGGGCGGTGAGCCACGGGCCGCGTTTCATGTCAGGTCGATCTGAGTCGGCCACCGCGTGCTCGAAGGTCTCGGCGAACTAATCGCTCCATCATGTCCGTCGGCGAAGCCATTGCGGCCCACGCGCGGCGCGCTCATGGTCCCGGCGACGGATGCCGCCATCATGCGGCTCGCACCGGTCCGGCGCTGGAGGTAGCCGACCGGGGTGGCGGCAGCGAGCCCGCCGCCACCCCGAATCGGTCTGGTGAGCGTGCGAGTGGCTACTCGCCGCCCTCGAGCAGCACGACGGGGATCCGCTCCCAGTCGTCGCCCACGACATCGACGCCGGCGTCCCGCAGATTCGCCACCGCCGCCTCGGCGATGTCGGTGCGGTACGCACCCTCATCGGGCTCGGCAGCCAGGATGCCCTCGCTGGTGGCCACCTCGACGGTCTGCGCCCACAGGTCGGCATCCATGATGCCCGCACCCAACGGCGACGGCCAGATCAGCGCGCTGATCTCGTTCATCTGCCACGTCTGGTGCGACTGACCCAGCGTCGGGACATTGTCGAGCACGATCTGCACGCACTCTTCGGTGTTGTCCCGGCAGTGGATCCAGCCGCGCAGCGACGCCTCCACGAACCGGACCGCCGCGTCGTAGTACGCAGGATCGTCATCGAGGCGGTCGGCATCAGCCCACAGGGCATCCTGCAGCATCGCCGTTCCCTCGTCGTTCCAGTCGATGATGTTGAGATCGGACGGCTGGTAGAGCTCGCCGGTGGCTGGGTTGACCGTCTCGAGCACTTGCGCGTACTCGTTGTAGATCATCGCCTGCGCCGCATCGATCTCGCCGGAGATCAGCGCCAGCATGTCGAAGTTCTGCTGCACCAGCTGGATGTCAGAATCCGGATCCAGCCCGCTGCGGCGCAGCCCAGCCAGCAGCTCGAATTCGTTGCCGAATCCCCAGTTGCCCACGGTGCGGCCTTCGAGGTCCGCCACCGAGTTGATGCCTGAGTCCACAAAGGACACTTGCAAGGTGGCGCTTCGCTGGAACACCTGAGCAATGTTGGTGATGTTGGCGCCCTCTTCTCGAGGCACAAGGCCCCTCGGCACCCACGAGACTGCGAATTCCGCGGCACCGGAGTCGAGCACCGAGGCCGGCACGATGTCGACGCCGCCCTCGAGGATGGTCACGTCGAGCCCGACGTCTTCGTAGAAGCCGAGCGCCTGCGCCGCGTAGTACCCGGCGAACTGTGCCTGCGTGAACCACTGCAACTGCAGCGACACCTCAGAGATGGGCTCGAATTCGGGCTCATCTGCGTCGTCGCCGCCGGTGCACGCCGCGGCTAGCAAGCCGAGCGCCAGCAGCGGCGCCAGCGTCCGGATCAGTGTTTTTCTTACCTTCATATTTTCCCCCCGTGTTGGGATTCCCAATGGGCGCTCACGCCCAAGGTCAAGGTCATGTCGCCCTCCTTGCTGCGAAGTACCACGGCATGACGAGCCGTTCGAGCACGACAGCGATCGCGTAGAGGCCGATGCCCACCAGCGAGCCGGCCAGAACGGCCGCCCAGGCGTCGTCGTAGCGGGTCAGGCCGGCCGAATTGGTGATGATGTTGCCCAAAGCGTCCTGGCGGCCGCCGAAGTACTCGGCCACGATGGCGGCGATCACCGCGAGCGACGTGGCGAGCTTCAACGCGGTGAAGAAGTACGGCATCGCGTTCGGAATGCGCACCTCGCGCATGATCCGCCACTTGCCTGCGCCGTACGACTCCATGAGCTCGATCTGGCTGGGCTCGACCTGCCCCAGCCCCCTGGTCGTGTTGATGAAGACCGGGAAGAAAACCAGCACCACCACGACCGCTTGGTTGGATCGGGGCGACAGGATCCCGAACCAGGCGTTGAAGATGGGTGCCAGGGCGATGATCGGCACCGCATTGACTGCCACGGCCAGCGGCGTCAGGGTCTCGTGGGCCGAGCGGAACGCGGTTACGAGCACTGCTGCCAATGCACCTACCGCCACGCCGGCGATCAAGCCGGTGACGATGATGAATCCTGTGATGCCCGTCGCAGTCGAGATCGTGTCGAAGTCGCCGAACAGGGCGCTGACGATGCGTGAGGGCGGCGGCAGCACGAAGCCGTCGGGGTTCAGCACGGCCAGCAGGGCTTCCCAGCAGCCGAACATGATCGCCGCGGCCACCACCGGGGGCAGCCATGCGCGTAGCACAGCCTTCGCGGCGGTCATGAGGCGTGGTCTCCTCGCAGCGCGTTGCGCACTGCGGTCACGTTGGCGAAGTACTCCGGATGGTCGCGGGTGGCCTCGCTGCGCTCGCCTAGGTCGGTGTCGATGATCGCCGAGATCCTGCCCGGCCGGGGCGACATCACCACGACCCTCGTGGACAGGAACACCGCCTCGCTGATGGAATGCGTCACGAAGATCACCGTGGTCTGCGTCTCAGCCCAGATCCGCAGCAGCTCGTTCTGCATGTGCTCGCGGGTCATTTCGTCGAGTGCGCCGAACGGTTCGTCCATCAGCAGCAGCTTCGGATCGAACGACATCGCTCGGGCGATGGCGACGCGCTGCTGCATGCCACCCGACAGCTCCGCTGGATGATGCCGGGCGAATTCGCTCAGCTTCACCAGGTCCAGCATCTCGGCCGATCGCTGCCGTCGGTCGGCCGCTTTCCAACCCATCAGCTCGAGCGGCAGCTCGATGTTGCGCGACACGTTGCGCCAGTCGAACAGACCGGCCCGCTGGAACACCATCGAGTAGTCGCGGTCGAGCCGGGCCCGGTCTGCCGTCTTGCCATTGACGCTGACAGATCCGTCGGTCACGCCGGTCAGCGCGGCGATCAGCCGCAGCAAGGTGCTCTTGCCGCAGCCCGACGGGCCGATCAACGTGACGAACTCTCCCGGGGCGATGCACAGATCGATGCCGGTCAGTGCATTCACCTCGTTGGACCGACCCGGGTTGAACACCTTGCCCACGCCGTCCAGTTCGACGGCCGCGACATCGGGCGCGATGTCGCCGTCGGGGCCGTTCGCGTCGGGCGCATCGCTCATGGGCCCGCGCCGTTCATGTCACAGCCTCGCGGCCCTTGCGTCCCACCAGCGCATACTCCACCGTCGAGATCACTACGAATACGAAGATTCCCAACGCGGCCGCGCCGAGCACAGCGACATAGAGGCGCTCGGGTCCGGTCGTGTAGCGCTGGGCTTCGAGCAGCACCCGGCGGCCGAGCCCGCCCTTCACCCCAGCGGAGATCTCGCCGACGATGGCACCGACCACGCTTGCGGTCGCCGCGATCTTGAACGCGGCAAACAGGTATGGCAGCGATGCCGGCAGGCGCAGCCGCCACAGGGTCTGTCCCCAAGGCGCGGCGTAGGAATCCATCAGCTCGAGATTCTCCGGCCGGGGTGATTGCAGGCCCCGCAGGCCGTTGATCGTCACCGGAAAGAACGTCAGGTACGTGGCGATGATCGACACCGACATCCAGTCCTGCCATTCGAATGGCAGGAAATCGAAGCTCTTGCGTCCCCAGATCACGATGATGGGAGCGATCGCGATCAGCGGGATCGTTTGGCTGGCGATGACGTGGGGCACAAGCGCTCGCTCCAAGCGCCCTGAGGTCGTCAGCGCGATCGCGATGCCCAGACCCACCACGACCCCGATCGCGAAACCGACCGCTGCCTCCCGCAGTGTGAACGCTGCCTCGGAGGCGACGATCGTCCAGAAGGGATCGCCTGTGCCTCGCGGCTCCTCGAAGATCCCGGCGAGTATGTCGAGCACCGGCGGCATCTTGAGGTCGGTGGTCTCCGGCAGGAACGACCCGATCACCAGCCATCCTGACTGGGCGTCGTCAATGGCGGTACCGAATGCCTTGTAGGCGGTGTACGCCAGGCCCAGCAGGCACACGAAAGCGGCCAATACGACGACTTGGCGAATAATGCGGCGGGTGCGTGCTCGGCGGCGCTCGCGCGCAGCTTGCAGGCGACTGAACTGGTCGCGGACGATCGGGTCGTCTGTCTCCGACGGGCTTGACCCGGGAGAATGTGCCGGTGATTGTGCCGGAGAGGGCGATACGGGAGCGGTCTCTGCTTGCACGGCTCGCCAGTCAGGTCGCGAGCGCCGGAATGATCCGCTGGCCGTAGGCGTTCAGGGTTTCGTCCTTGGCATCGTGCATCAGGTAGATGGCGAACTGGTCCACGCCGAGATCTCGCAGTTCGCGCAGGCGCGAGACATGGCTGCTGGCGTCGCCGAGAATGCAGAACCGGTCGATCACCTCATCGGGCACGAAGTCGGTGTGGATGTTGCCGGCCTTGCCATGCTCGGCGTAGTCGTAGCCCTCGCGCCCAGCGATGTAATCGGTGAGCGCTTGGGGCACCCCGCCCCCGGTGTCGCCGTACCGCTCGACGAGATCGGCGACGTGGTTGCCGACCATGCCGCCGAACCAGCGGCATTGATCGCGTTGGTGGGCGAGGTTGTCGCCGACGTAGGCGGGCGCTGCCACGCAGATGTAGAGATCATCGGGGTTGCGCCCGGCATCAGCCGCGGCACGGCGGACGGCGGCAACGGTCCATTCGGTGATCTGGGGGTCGGCGAGCTGCAGGATGAACCCGTCGGCCTGCTCGCCGCAGAGTTGCAGCGCCTTGGGTCCGTACGCGGCCATCCAGATGTCGAGCCGGCTCCCCGATGACCACGGAATCTGCTGACGTGTGCCGTTGTAGGTGACCTCGCGGCCCTCGGCCAAGCACTTGATGACCGTCATCGACTCCGACAGCGTGGCCAGGCTGGTGGGACGGTGGCCCAGCACCCGCATGGCCGAGTCGCCCCGGCCGATGCCGCACACCGTCCGGTTGCCGAACATGTCGTTGAGCGTGGCGAACAGCGACGCGGTGACCGTCCAGTTCCGCGTTCCCGGATTGGTGACCATCGGACCGACAATCATGCGGTTCGTGGCCGACAGCATCTGGCTGTAGATCACGTAGGGCTCTTGCCACAGCACATGGCTGTCGAAGGTCCACCCGTAGTCGAACCCCAGCGTCTCTGCGCGCTGGGCCAGATCAACCACTCGCCACGCAGGCGGATCGGTCTGAAGAACAACGCCAAAATCCATGTTCTCAGTCCCCCGATCCGTTCCGCTGCCCGAACGCTCCGTTGCGTCGGGCCATGGTGATGCCCCCTACTGCAGGTACTGGCAGAGACCCCGGCGCAGGTACTGGCCGTCGCCGGCCCGGCCCAGGTACTGGTTGTCGTCGATGATCTTCCGACCCCGAGAGAACACCGTGTCGACATGTCCTGTCACCTCGACCCCTTCATAGGCCGAGTGGTCGATGTTCATGTGGTGGTTGTCGACGCTGATCGTCCACTGCTTGTTGGGGTCGTAGATGACGACATCGGCATCGGAACCTGCGGCGATGATTCCCTTGCGCGGGTACATGCCCATCATGCGAGCAGGGGTCGTGGCGCACAGCTCAATCCAGCGAGGCAGGCCGATCTCGCCGGTCACCACGCCCTGGTAGATCATGTCCATGCGGTGCTCGACGCCGCCGATGCCATTGGGGATGGCCCGGAAGTCGTTGAGCCCGAGTTCCTTCTGCTCCTTCATGCAGAACGGGCAATGGTCTGTGGACACGACGGCCAGATCGTTGGTCCGCAGCCCCTTCCACAGGGTGTCCTGGTGGCCGTCTTCGCGGGAGCGAAGCGGCGTCGAGCACACGTAGGCGGCGCCCCCGAAGCCGGGCCGGTCGAGGTGGTCCTCCAGACTGAAATGCAGGTATTGCGGGCAGGTCTCCGCGAACACGTTCATGCCTGCGTTGCGTGCCAGCGCCACCTGCTCGAGGGCCTCCGCGGCCGAGAGGTGCACGATGTACAGCGGAGCCGCGCCCACCTTGGCCAGCTGGATGGCCCGGTGAGTGGCTTCGGACTCCAGTTCGGGGCGGCGTACGTAGCCGTGGGTGACCGGCGAGGTCTCGCCGCGCTCGAAGGCCTGGTCGGCCAGCACATCGATAGCCAGGCCATTCTCGGCGTGCATCATGATCAGCCCGCCGTTGCCAGCGGCTTGCTGCATCGCCCGCAGGATCTGCCCATCATCGGAATAGAAGACGCCCGGGTAGGCCATGAACAGCTTGAAGCTGGTGATGCCCTCGTTGACCAGCAGGTCCAGCTCTTTGAGCGAGTCATTGTCGACGCCGCCGACGATCATGTGGAAGCCGAAGTCGATCGCGCAGTTGCCCTCGGCCTTGGCCATCCACTCATCGAGGCACTCGCGCACGTTCTCGCCGTAGCGCTGCACGGCGAAGTCCACGATGGTGGTGGTGCCGCCCCACGCCGCGGCTCTCGTGCCCGTCTCGAACGTGTCCGAGGCATAGGTGCCGCCGAAGGGCAGCTCCATGTGCGTGTGCACGTCCACCCCGCCGGGCACCACAAGCCGCCCGGTGGCATCGATGACCTCAGCGCTTTGCTCGGCTGCGACGGCGATGTCGCTGCCGGGTTGCAGCACCGCGGCGATCTGTTCGCCGTCGATGAGTACCTCGGCCGGATCCGCTCCGGTCGAGCTGACAACGGTGCCCCCCTTGATCAGCGTCGTCATCTTCGTGTCCCCCTAGGTCGCGATCTGTGAAGCCCCAACCAGTCCTGACGGACCCCCTCAAGGTGCTACGAGCGGTTCGTAGGAATCGGGCCGGCGGTCTCGGTAGAAGGCCCATTGGTTGCGGACCTCATCGAGCATCTCGAGGTCCAGCTCGCGCACCACTAGCTCCTCGGCGCGGTCCGATGCTGCGCCGTCCACGATCTGCCCCCGGGGGTTGGCGAAGTACGAGGTGCCGTAGAAGTCGTTGTCGCCCAGCGGCTCGACGCCGACCCGGTTGATGGCCCCGACGAAGTACATGTTCGCCGCTGCGGAAGATGTCTGTTCGAGTTGCCACAGGTATGCGGACAGCCCCCGGCTGGTGGCTGAGGGGTTGAACACGATCTCCGCGCCGGCCAGCCCGAGGGCACGCCAGCCCTCGGGGAAGTGACGGTCGTAGCAGATGTAGACGCCGACCGTCCCGACCGCGGTCTCGAAGACGGGATAGCCCAGATTGCCCGGCCGGAAGTAGAACTTCTCCCAGAACCCCTTGACCTGCGGGATGTGGTTCTTGCGGTACTTGCCGAGATAGGTCCCGTCGGCGTCGATGACAGCTGCGGTGTTGTAGAGGAGCCCGGCCTGCTCCCGCTCGTACATCGGCACCACGAGCACCATCTCGTGCTGTTCCGCGAGCTCGCCGAAGCGCTTGGTAGTCGGGCCGTCAGGTATCGCTTCGGCGTAGGAGTAGTACTCGGCGTCTTGTACTTGGCAGAAGTACGGCCCGTAGAACAGCTCCTGGAAGCACATCACCCGGGCGCCGGCTGCGGCCGCCTCGGCCACGTACTTCTCGTGGAGCTCGATCATCGACTCCTTGCCGCCGGTCCAGGCGGTCTGCACGATTGCCGCCGTCACGTTGCGTGCCATGTTGTGCCCTCCTCGCTCCGTTGGGAGTACTTGGTGCGTGGCTGGAGGAAAAAAACGAGTCTAGATCAGCCCAAAGAGGGGCTCTGAACCGACGCAGCAGCCGCCTCATCAGGCAGGATGTAACGATGTCCAGACGCAGCACCACCTTCCGCGGATGGAGGGTGGTGGGTGCGGGGGCAGTGATCCAGGGGCTGCAGAGCGCCTTCGTCATGCACTCGCTGGGCGCCTACCTGGTGGAGCTCGATCGGGAGTACGGCTGGAGCAAGACGGCCCTGTCGGGCGCGTTCGCGGTGAATCGCGCCGAGACGGCGCTGCTGGGGCCGGCGCAGGGCTGGCTGATCGACCGGTTCGGGCCCAAAACCATTACCCGAGCAGGCGCCGTGTGCATGGCGGTCGGCTTCGTGTGGTTCAGCCAGCTGCAGTCGCTGTGGCAGTTCTATGGCGCCTTCTTCGTCCTGTCGGTCGGCGGCGCGTTCTGCGGGTTCCTGACGGTCACCGTCGCGATCGTCCGATGGTTCGAGCGGCTGCGGGCCCGCGCCCTGGCGCTTGGCGGCATGGGCCTCGCTCTGGGCGGCATGTGCGTCCCGCTCGTGGTCCTGATGTTCACGTGGTTCGGCTGGCGCACGACTGCTGCGGTCACCGGTGTCGCTGGCGCTGCTGTCGCTTGGTGGCTGGCCAAGTACCTCGACGGCAGCCCTGCTGAATTCGGCGAAGAGGTCGACGGCGGGGCCAAGATCGTTGCCAATGGGAGGACGGTACGCGCCGAAGGCCTCACCGACGTCCATTTCACGGCGAAAGAGGCGATGCGCACGAGAGCGTTCTGGACCATCTCGTTCGGTCACCTGAGCGCCCTGATCGTGGTCGGCGCGGTGATGGCGCACCTGCAGCTCTACCTGACGTCCGAACGGGGTTACTCGCTGCAGCAGGCCAGCCTGTTCGCAGCCGCGCTGCCGCTGATGCAGCTTGCCGGCATGGCGGTGGGCGGCTACCTCGGCGACCGGATCAACAAGCGGCTCATCGCGTCGGTGGCCATGTTCGGGCACGCCGGTGGCATCCTGCTGCTGGCGTGGGCTCCCAACGCATTCGTGGTGGTGCTGTCCGTCGTCTTTCATGGGCTGGCTTGGGGAGCGCGTGGCCCGCTCATGCAAGCCTTACGAGCCGACTACTTCGGTTCTTCGGCGTTCGCTGCGATCATGGGCGTGAGTTCGCTCATCGTGATGATCGGGCCGATCGTCGGCCCCCTCGCTGCAGGGTGGGTGGCTGACACAACCGGCAGCTACGTGACTGGCTTTGTGGCGCTTGCGGTACTCACGGCGCTGGGCATGCTGTTTTTTGTCGTCACGAAGCCGCCGGCGCCGCCGGAGCGAGGCGGCAGCAGCCCTCGCAGGCCTGCGGCCAAGCCGAACAGCAACGATGTCGGTGCTCCCGGCGTCGCCGAGGGGTCGAGCGACGGTGCGGACGTGGGTTCCGCGCAGCGTCAGGTGGCAGGCTGAGCGGCGTGAGCACGGTTTGTGCCGCGAGCGGCTCGAACAGCACTGCACCGGATCCGACGCAGTTGTTTGATCCGCGCACGTACCTGGACGGTGTGCCGCACGATCTGGTTGCCGAGCTGCGCTCGCGCGCCCCGGTTCACTGGGTGCCCGAGCCCGCGCTCATGGGCTGGGAGGCCGGGCCTGGCTTCTGGGCGGTGCTCACGCACGAGCTCATGAACCGGGTGCTGCGCGATCCGGGGACGTTCTCGTCCCACCTCGGCGGCACGCAGATCCGCGACCCTCAGACCGCTGCGATGCTCGAATTCGTTCAGCGGATGATGCTCAACCAGGATCCACCGCAGCACACGCGGCTGCGGCGCCTGCTCATGCGCTCGTTCACGCCGAGCGCCGTGGCTGAGCTGGAGGCCACTGTCTCGGACCGCGCGAAGCGGCTGGTGAGCGCGGTGGCGCAACGCGGGCACGCCGACTTCGCCAAGGAGGTCTCGGCCGAGCTGCCGCTGCTGACGCTCGCCGACATCATGGGTGTGCCGTCCGAGGACCGGATGCTGCTGTTCGACTGGTCCAACCGGGTCATCGGCTACCAAGACGCCGAGTACTCGGTGTCTGACGCATTCGATCCCGCCACCGGTACCGAGATGGCGCAGCGGGCCTGCGAGGTGCGCACCCAGATCCGCCCCGGCCCCGACGGTCGCATGCCCGACCCTCGCTCGCGCGAGGGCCTCGCCGACATGTACGCGTACGCGCACGACCTCGCGACCTACAAGCGGGCGAACCCGGGCTCCGACGTGGTGTCGATCTTGCTGGCCGCCGACGACGCCGAGGGTGGCATCACCAACGAAGAGTTCGAGACCATGTTCTTCCTCTTCGCCGTGGCGGGCAACGAAACGCTGCGAAACGGCATCCCCGGCGGGCTCTGGGCGCTGCTGCAGCATCCCGAACAGCTCGACAAGCTGCTCGCCAATTCCGATCTGCTGCCCGGTGCCATCGAGGAGATGCTGCGGTTCATACCGCCGGTGGTGCACTTCCGCCGCACGGCCTCGCGTGATGTCGAACTCGGTGGCCGCTCCGTGCGTGCAGGCGACAAGGTGGTGGTCTTCCATGTGGCTGCCAATCGCGACCCGGCCGTGTTTGCTGAGCCCGACCGGTTCGACATCGAGCGCAGCCCGAACGACCACCTCACGTTTGGGGCAGGACCGCATTTCTGCCTGGGCGCTCACCTGGCTCGTCGACAGATGTCCGCGATGTTCGCTGAGTCGCTCTGGCGGCTCCCCAATCTGCGCCTCGACCCGGCCCGCAGGCCCGAGCGCCTGCTGTCGAACTTCCAGCACGGCTTCAAGCACCTGCCGGTGCTCTGGGATGCGCCTGCCGGCGACGAGGCGGCTGCCAGCCGCGAGGCGGCTGCGCCGTGACCGGGCCCCCCGCTGCGCCGCCCATCCGGGTCGGTGTCACACCCGACGTCAAGCTCTGGTCACGACCGTGGGCCGAGCGCCGTCGCATGCTCGAGCTCGTCGCGGATGCGGGCATCGATCACGTGTTCATTGCCGACCACGTCAGCTTCCGGATCGGGCACGGCAATGACGGTATGGTCACCGCGGCGGCGCTGGCCAACCTGCATCCCACGCTGGGCGTCTATCTCGGCGTGTATCTGCTCCCGCTGCGCCACCCGATTCCGGTCGCCCGCCAGCTCGCGAACCTGGCCGAGATGGCACCGGGACGGATCAGCTTCGGCGTCGGCATCGGCGGTGACGACCGCCACGAAGTCGAGGTGTGCGGTGTCGATCCACGAACCCGGGGGCGCCGAACCGACGAATCGCTCGGCATCGTGCTGCGGTTGCTGGCCGGCGAGACCGTCGATCACGCAGGCGAGTTCTTCTCATTCTCCGAGGCCCGCATCGTGCCGGTGCCCGAACCGCCTATCCCGACCTATGTCGGCGGCCGGTCTGATGCCGCCATCCGCAGGGCCGGTCGCTTCGCTGACGGCTGGCTGGGCATCTGGTGCACGGTCGAGCACTACCGAGCGGCGCTTCGCCTGTACGCAGAAACGGCCGCCGCCGAACGGGCGATCGACACCCCTGCACCCCAAGCACCTGATCACGGCATCCAGCTATGGATTGGCTTGGGCGACAGCCGTGAAGAAGCGGTCGGCTGGGTCGGCCCAGAGCTGGAACGCTTCTACCGGGTGCCGTTCAAGGCGTTCGAGAAATACACGCCATGCGGCACGGTTGACGACATCGTCGAGTTCTTCATGCCGTACCTCGACGCCGGCTGCCGCCACATCAACATGACGCTGTGTGGCGGGAACCCCGATGAGGCGATACTTGCTGCGGGGGAAGTGGCACGGCGCCTGCGGGAGGCCGATCCGCTGGCTAGCGCCACGGTCGGGGGAGCGGACCGCCGCACACCGCGGGAGAGTGACGGGCGATGAGCACGACAGCAGCACATGAGCGGGGCAGCGACCGTGAGATGCTCGACATACGTCCGCTGGCCGGGGCGCTGGGCGCCGAGCTCTGGGCAGCCGGCGGGGGCCCGCTCGACGTCACCACGCTCGACGCCGCGGGTGCCGCGGCGATCCGGGAGGCGCTGTGCGCGCACCACGTGGTGGTGATCCGCGAGCAGCAGATGGATGCCGCGGATGTTGCGTGCTTCGGCCGTCGCTTCGGCGAGCTGGAGCGCCACCCTTACCTCGGCGGCACCTCTGAAGAGCCCGAAGTGGTTCCGGTCATCAAAGAGCCCCACGAGACCGTCAACTTCGGCGGCGGCTGGCACTCGGAGATGTCGTTCCTGGAGTGCCCCCCGATGGCGACGGCGCTGTACGCGGTGGAGGTGCCCAGCTTCGGCGGGGACACGCTGTTCGCCAATCAGCAGGCGGCCTACACGGGGCTGTCCGATACGATGAAGCGCTTCGCCGAGGGCCTCAGCGCGGTGCACTCGGCAGCCCGTCAGTACGGGCGGCGGGGCGACTCGGACCGGTACGCCGGCCAGCGCAGCTCGATGAAGGTCCAGGTGTCCGACGAGGCGCACGCACAGCTGAAGCATCCGGTCGTGCGGACCCATCCGGAGACCGGCGCGAAAGCACTGTATGTGAATCGGGCTTTCACCGAGACCATCTCGGGAATGCACCGGCACGAGTCGAAGGCGCTGCTCGAGATGCTGTGGAGCCATGCGGTCGGCGAGCAGTTCACGTGCCGGGTGCGGTGGGAGCCGGGAACGCTGACCATGTGGGACAACCGCAGCGTCCAGCACTACGCCCTGAACGACTACCACGGGCAGCGTCGGCACATGCTCCGGGTGACGATCGCCGGCGACCGGCCTCGCTGAGTCACTGCGCGGGAGGCTGAGTCGATGAGACCGCTGGCAGGCATCCGCGTGGTCGACATGAGCCGCGTTCTGGCCGGGCCGTTCGCCGGACGGATTCTCAGCGATCTCGGAGCAGACGTCGTGAAGGTCGAGCCGCCTGAAGGCGACATCTCGCGCCTGTGGGGCGTCAATCGAGCGGGGCTCGCCGGGTTCTACACCCAGCAGAACGTGGGCAAGCGAAACGTCTGCATCGACCTGCGTGCCGAAGGCGGCGCCGAGACGGTGAAGCGGCTCGTGGCGGAGGCCCATGTGCTCGTCGAGAACTTCCGACCGGGTGTCATGGCGCGCCACGGCCTGTCGTTTGCCGAGCTGTGCCAGGTCAATCCAGCACTGGTGATGCTGTCGATCAGCGGATTCGGCCAGGAGGGCCCGGACTCGCAGCGAGCGGCCTACGCAGCGGTGCTGCACGGCGAGTCGGGCTGGATGGCTCGCGCCGCCAAGATCCACCAGCAGCCGCTCCAAGAGCCGTACCTCGCCGTTGCCGATACCAACGCGGCGCTCCATGGATCCATCGGCGTTCTCGCTGCGCTGCGCGTCGCGGAGACGACTGGGCACGGCCAACACATCGACATCGCGATGCTCGAATCGTTCTTGGCGACCGATGAGGGGAGCCAGGCCGGACTCGACGGCGGGAACTACACCTCCCAGGGCGGGCTCGTGTGGGACGGTGTGGACGGGCCAGTTCTGACCGCAGGCGATTTCCGATGGATCTGGCGGCAGTTGAGCGAAACCCACGGGCTCGCGGACCCATCGCCCCCCGATGCCGACATTCCGGCTAAGCGGGCGCACCGCACCGATGCGATCAACGCGTTCCTGAGCTCGTTCACGACCCGTGCGGAGATGCTGTCGGCCCTCGACGAAGCGAACCTGGCATGGGGCGACATCCGCACGACTACGGAGGCGCACGAATCGCCTACCGCGACCCATCGGGGTTCCTCGGTGGAGATCAGTGCTCGCGACGGCGGCACGCGCCGCGTGACCCAGACGCCGTACAGATTTGCCGGAGCTACTGCGGATTCGGCGGCGGTCTCTGGGGTGACATCGGACTCGCTGGCGCCGTACCTCGGGGAGCACAACGGCGAGGTGCTGGCGGAGTGGCTGGGCGCCGGCCGCACGGAAATCGACGCGTTGCGTGAAGCAGGCGTGCTCGTCGAGGACGAGTTCGCGGCCGAGGGGCGCGCGCACAGGCGACCGTGACCGTTGTCCATGACGTTCATGCAACGATCTTCATGGAACCGAAACAGTCCGGCGGGAGTCTGAAGGGGCAGGCAGTTTTCGTGGGGACTTGGCATGGCTGGCGCGCCCATTGCATTGACGATTCCGGCAGTGATGAGCTTGGGTCTGCGTTTCGATGCTTCGCTGATGGCTGTCCCGTTGGCGGAATCGAGCACGATCGGCTCGGGCGCCATCCGCTCAGGACTGACGGTGAGCGCGGCTGAGGGCACGCCGGCGACCGGGGCCGGCCCCATCGATGCGGTGGCGGTCCGCTTCGAGGACTTCTATGCGACCCATCGCGACGAGTTGGCGCGTGCGCTCGGGCTGGCACTGCGCGACAGCGCGCTCGGCGCCGAAGCAGCCGACGAGGCATTTGCACGCGCGTGCCAGCGCTGGGGACAGGTCAGCGCCTACGCGAATCCGCAGGGTTGGGTATTCCGCGTTGGGTTGAATTGGGCACGGTCGTGGCTGCGGCGGGTCCGCCGGGAACGAGAGCGGCGACCCCTGCTGGCCCAGCCGCACGCCACCGAGGACCGGGCGCGCGACGTCGACCTTGAGCGGGCATTGGCGACGCTCAATGATTCGCACCGCGCGGTGATTGTGGCCCGCTTCTACCTGGACTGGTCAGTGGCCGAGACTGCCGACGCGCTTGGCATCGCGACGGGCACGGTCAAGAGCCGTCTCAGCCGCGGTCTCGAACAGCTGCGCGACGTGCTGGAAACGGCAGCCGACGAAGAGGACGGGTCGTGACCGACGAGGACCTCCTCCGCGGGCGGCTGCGCAGCGCTGCATCGGAGATGCCGGTGGGCTCGGGCTCGCTTACGGGCGTCCAGGCGCGCGCAGCCCAATTGCAGCGTCGGCGCAGCGCAGTGCGCGGCGGCGTGGGCGCTTTTGCGCTCGTGGCGGTCGCGCTTGTCGGCGTGGTGTCACTGCGAGACGGCGGGCTTGATGAACTCACCGACTCCGTGGTGGCCGCAGAGCAGCAGGAGGCGGCCGAACCCATGTCGGCGACGACTGCTGCCGTCGCATTCAGCGTCGCTGAAGAGGAAATGGCCGAGGAGGAAATGGCCGACGAGGTTGCCGCCGAGATCGTGACCGCGCCAGCGGCGGGTGATGACGAATCCCAGCAGGACGCAGCGGAGATGTCGGAGGACGCAGCGGCTGGCGCCGCCACGCCGCCCGTCGGCGAGACGCTCGAACCGGCGATAGCTGGTGAGTCGGAGAATTGGGACAGCAAGCCGCCGGCCAGCAGCGACCCCGAAGCGGTTGTGTTCGCCACGACCGTGTCGATTGTAAAACCGCCGCCAGAGGCCGAGGGCGCGGACATGCGTTACTCGTTCAGCGGCGCGCACGCCGTCGCCCGCTCAGCCGGCAACTGGTACGCGTACGACGGCGCGGACTGGCAGTCGGTGGGCCTGCCCGACGACATGGATGTCGTGGCGGTAGATCTCTCCGGATCGGGGCGCATTGCCGTGCTCGGCGTGGTTCGACCGCTCGATTGCGCACGTGAGCAGGTGGTGGCGATCCGCACAGGCGAGCGGTGGAGCTACGTCCGCGTCGATGACGACACACCGCCGACGGTGGGGTGGGAGCTGCTCGACGCCCGGATTCGCGTCACCGACTCCGCCATCGAACTTGAGCGCGTCGAGCGCCTGTGGCTGGACGAGCAGTGCCCGGACCTCACGGGCTATGAAGCACCGACTGGTGCGGCAGCGGAATTCATCGCCGATCTGAAGGAGTTCGGCGAGATCCAGCGCGACAGCTGGCCGTACGCACGGCTGGACGGAGGGTTCGCGGATCGCTGGCCGCACGTGGCTCGCACCGACGCGCATGCCGCCGCGGCATCGGCTGCCGATCTGGACTGGACGACGATGAGTCCGCCCAGGTACACGGTGGCGGCGTTGCCGCTGACGCCGAGTCGATCGACCGACGGGGGGGCCGCAGACGTAGCCCTGCACGAGACGACCGTCATGGATGTCGCCACGACGGTGCACGTCAGTCATGGAATGGCGATGCTGCGGCGGGGCGGACAGACGTGGCAGGTCTGCCCGATCGCCGATGAGGAGCTGGACCAGGTCAACGGGGAGGTCGGCAGGGCGGGCGAGCATCTCGCAGTCGTCGTCGGCAAGCCGGAACAGACGCTGTTCATCGTCGAGCGCACCGAGTAACGGCGAGCGGTCAGGCGGTCGTGCACCTGCTGCGCGTCGCATGCAGCCGATGAATCGACTGCACGCGCAGGCAGTGTCCTAGTGTCTCGCAGATGTCAGACAGAGCAGTGGCACCGCAAGAGTTTCCCGAGCTGGGCTTCTACATGCTGCCTGGCGATGCCGACGACTCTTCGGAGGCCCTCACCGAGGTTCAAGCTGCCGAAGCGATGGGGCTTGGCAGGGCGTTTCTCGGAGAACGACCCAATCGCAAGGAGGCCGGCGCCATCTGCGGCGCAGCCGCCGCGGTCACGAACTCCATTGGCATCACGCTGGGAGTCACGAACATCAATACACGCCACCCGACGCTCACGGCGGGCCTCGCGCTCACGGTGCAGAGCCTGGCCCGCGGTCGATTCACGATGGGCTTCGGGCGCGGCGTTGCTGTGGCGCAGCAGATCATGGGCCTGGAGCCCGTCACCACGGCCGAACTGGAGGATTTCGCCCTAGTGATGCGCCGGTTGTTCCGGGGCGAGATCGTCGGCGACTACGACGGTCCGACCGGTCGCGTGCCGATCCTGTTTCTCGACATGGCGCTCGACGAGCACCTTCCCCTGGCCCTCGGGGCGATGGGACCGAACACGCTGGCCTTGGGCGGACGCTGTTTCGACGACGTCATCTTGCATCCGTTTTATTCCGACGAGACGGTGGTGCGCTCGGTGGACGCGGTCACGGTGGCTGCCGAGCAGGCGGGGCGCGATCCGGCTGAGGTGAACGTCTGGTCGTGCTTCGTGGTGGTCAGCGACGAGGTTCCGCTGGAGCTGCGGTTGCGCAAGACGGTCGGACGCTTGGCCACCTACCTGCAGTACTACGGCGATGTGCTGGTGCGGGTGAACCGCTGGGATCCCGATGTGCTGGCGCAGTTCCGCGCGGACGAAGTCGTGGCCAAGTTCCTCGCCCCGATTGACGGCACGGCCACGGTTTCGGAGCTCGAGCACATCGGCACGCTCTTGCCGGATGAATGGCTGGCCCCGATGGCAGCGGGTACGCCCGCCGAATGTGCCGCGGCGGTCAGACGTCAGATCGACCTCGGCTGCGACGCCGTGCTCATGCACGGCGCAACGCCTGCCGAGCTGGCACCGGTTATTGACGCCTACCGACTGCTCGCCACCTAAGCACCGCGGCTGCCTTCGTCACGACAGGGCTCGACCCGAAACCTCCCTGCGACGTCAGAACTAACGTCGGCGCAGCGCCGGGGCTGTCCTGGCGCTTGGGGATCAGGGGACGAGATGGCGAGCGATGATCCGGGACTGTGGAGTGCGAGCGCGCAGGCTGCGGCAGTGGCCTCGGGGGAGCTGTCGAGCCGCGAGCTGACTGCACATGTCATCGACCGCGTCGAGCGGCTCGACGGCGACATCAACGCAGTGGTCACCCGCGACTTCGAAGCGGCGCTCGAACGCGCCGCGGCGGCCGATGCCGCGCAAGCCGGCGGCGAGCCGCTCGGGCCGCTGCACGGTGTGCCGTTCACGGCGAAGGACGCCCTGATAACGGCGGGCATCCGCTCGACCGGCGGGGCAAGAGAGCTGACCGACAACGTTCCTGACACCGATGCAGCCGTCGTGGCGGCCTGCCGCGCGGCAGGGGCGATCGTGATCGGCAAGACCAACCTTCCTCGCTGGTCGGCCGACAACCAGTCCTTCAACGACTTGTTCGGCACCACCAACAACCCCTGGGACCTGTCCAAGGTCCCCGGCGGTTCGTCCGGTGGGGCCGCGGCTGCGACGGCGATGGGTTTCACCGGCTTCGAGATCGGCACCGACATCGGCGGCTCGATCCGCTTTCCGGCCTCGTACAACGGCATCTGGGGCCACAAGCCGAGCTTCGGTGTGATCCCGACTACCGGCTACCTGGATCACGTGCGGGGCGGCACGACTGAGCCGGACATCAACGTATTCGGCCCGCTGACGCGCAGCTGCGACGACTTGGAGTTGCTCTTCGATGTGCTGCTGCGCACCGAAGCCCCGTGGGTGCCGCAGCTGCCGCCCGCACCGGACGATGTGAGCGGCTTGCGTGTCGCCGCATGGCTCGACGACGAGTACTGCCCGGTCGACGGCGACGTGCTCGAGGTGATGAATGCGGCTGTGGCGGCCCTTGACGCCAGCGGCGTGAGCGTCGACCACGCGGCCCGTCCAGACATCGATCCGATGCCGGCGTGGGAAACGGGGCTGTGGCTGGTGCGGGCCGCCATGACGCTTGCGGGCCGCGGCGAAGGCCCGGGCCATCGTGAATGGCTCGAGCGTCACATGGCGCGCGAGGCGTGCCGCCGCAAGTGGGCCGACTTCTTCACCCGTTACGACGCAATCCTGATGCCGGTGAGCTTTCACCCTCCCTTCGATCACATGCAGGACGGCACGTTCGCGGAACGCCGCATCCCGGCAAACGGCATCGAGCGGCCCTACATCGAGATGACCCGCTGGACGATCCTGACCGGCATGTCGTACCTGCCCGCCACCGTGCCGCCGCTGGGTCTCACGCCGCAGGGGCTGCCGGTCGGATTCCAAGTGGTCGGCCCCTACGGCGGCGACCGCACCACCATGGCGCTGGCCCGCCGCATCGGCGAGCTCACCGGCGGCTACCAGCCCCCACCCCGCGCCCTCTGAGCGTCGCGCAGCCTCGGAGCTGGCCGGCTGTCACAGCGAAGCCAGGACATCGAGCGCCCGGGTGGGCACAGCATCGACGGCCTGCCGCAGCGCCTCACCTTCGAGAACGTCCGGCGTCGCCGGTGTTCCGTCGGCGCGCAGGTACAGCAGCACCACCCGTCCGACGCGGCGGCCGGTCGAGCGTTCGACACACCACGCGTAGGTTGCGACCTGGGTGCGGTAGGCATCGGCCTGTCCTAGGGTCGCGCCGTCAGAATCCGGCATCACGCCGAGCGCGTCGGTCTTGAAGTCGACGACGACGAGATCGCCTGTGTCGCTGTCCTCGTAGAGCAAGTCGATGAGTCCTTCGACGAGGGTGCTCGGCGCGCCGGAGCCAGGCAGCGGCGACGCCGCGTACAGCTCTCGCCAGATGCGGCCGCCCAGTGCCCGGTCGACTTCGTCGCTGGCCAGCGCGGACCCCACGAAGCGCTCGATCTCAGCGTGCTGGTGGCGAGGCACGTTCGCGGCGTAGGCCTGCGCCGCGACGTGACGCTCGAGATCGGCGCCCGTGCTCAGATCGATGACTTGCAGAACACCGTGGGTGGCAGTTCCGACGGCGGTCCCGCCCCTGCCGCGGCGTTGCGGCTGTTGCCGTGCGCTGAGAGAGTCGGCGTCGTCCTTGGCTGGCAGCGGGAGATCCTGCTGGAGGTGATGGCGGGCGATGTGGCTCGCGCTGATCGACGAATGGACCTGCGATGCCGATGCGGCACGTTCGCGGCGCTCGAGCCACGCCGAGCGGTCTGGCAGTGCATCTTGCAGCGGCACGGTCGCAGGCTCCGCGCTCGGTCCCGACTCGCGGCGCTCGGTCGGTTCTTCCCGGTAGTCCCACAGGTCGTCGACGTTGCCGGACGCCGGGGGGAGCACCTCCGCTATGAGCTGCGCGCTGGTGCGCAGATGCTCGGCGCCGGGCGCGAACGAAGCGTCGGAGGGCTGAGGCCGGTGCAGCGACACCACCAAGTGGTCTCGTGCGCGAGTGCAGCCGACGTAGAGCAATCGGATCCGCTCGAAGTGCTCGGCGCGGCGCTCCCGTTCACGCCACGCCTCGAACCCGCCGGTCTCGACGCCGCTGCGCAGTCGAACTGCCGCCGCTCCTGACCAGCGCGCGGCGTCGCCACCTTCGGTGGTCTGCCGTTCCCAAGCGCTGTCGCCGAAGCCGACCTGCACCGACTCGGAGCGAGCGCGATTGCCACCGCCCAGCCCCGCCAGGATCACGATGGGAAACTCGAGCCCTTTGGCCGCGTGGATGGTCAGCACCCTCACCGAGTCGTCGTCGGACTCGGGCAGGATGGCCTCGGTCACCTTGGCTCGGTCGGATGCTTGGGTCTCGGCCCATCGCAGGAAACCGCGCAGCCCGCCCCGCTGGCTTTCCGACCAGGCGCGCGCTTGATCGATCACGTAGCGGACATGGCGCCACACCTCACGCTGCGGCGACCCCACGGCGGCCTGTTCGAGCAGCCGCCTCTGGCGCACGAGGCGATCGAGGAGGGTCGCGGGAGACACCTCGGTGTGCTGCTCGCACAACTCACGCAGATGGGCTAGGGCTCGCGCGACCGGGTGAGCGTGGCCCTCCGCAAGTCTCGACAGGTCCGATGCGAAGCAGCTCCACGAGCGGACTGCCCGGTGGTAGCGGTACAGGTCGTCGTCGCCACATCCGTAGATCGGCGTGCGCAACGCGCTGACCACGGCGAGTTCGTCGTCGGGGTCGGCGACGGCGCGCAAGCACATCATGAGGTCTCGTACGGTGCGGCTGCGCCAGACGAACTCCGACGCTTCGAGCCGATAGGGGATCCGAGCGTCGGACAATCCCTGCTCGAGCTGGGGCAGGCCGGTGCGGGTCGGCACCAAGATGGCGATGTCGGCCAGCGTGGCGGGCCGCAACTGCCCGGTGTGGCGGTCCTCCACCTGCCAACCGTCGTCGAGCATCTCGCCGATGAGCGCAGCGATGTCGGCCGCTTCGGCCTCACGGATGCTCGCCGCCGTGTGAACACCGCCCTGCTGCTTAGTGCTGTGCGGGAGCTGGCCAAGCGTCACCACGGCCGGTCCCGGACCGATGGCCGGTCGCCAGCACATCAACGGTGTGTATGCGGGCTGCAAGCCGGCGCCGGCACCGGAGGGGTCGCCGTCGATCAGATCGGCGAAGACTGCGTTGACCCAGTCGATGATCGGCTCAGCCGAACGGAAATTGACTCGCAGCTTCGTCAGCGAACCGATCTCGGTGCCGAAACGATCTCGTGCGCTCAGATACAGCCCGATGTCGGCCCGGCGAAAGCGGTAGATGGACTGCTTCGGATCGCCCACGAAGAACAGCCGGCCCGGTGCAACGCCCACGCCAGACCACGCCTCGGGCTCGAAGCGTTCGCCGTCGGCGATGTTCACGCTGCCGGGTTCGCCGCTGTCGCCGACGTCGCCGGCGATGAGCGTCGCTATCTCTAGCTGGATCGGATCGGTGTCCTGAGACTCGTCGAGCAGGATCTGCCGGTAGCGCCGGTGCAGTGAGGCGCGGGCGGGCGGCGAGTGCCGGAGAAGATCGCGTGCCCGGACCAGCAAGTCGTGGAACTCCAGCCGACCGGCCGCGTGACGCTGTTCGGCGGCATCGAGCGTGAAGCGGGCAATCCGATCACAGATCAGGGCGACGGCGTCGCTGAGTGCGGCTGCGGCGACCTGCGAGCACAGCTCGCGCAGCTCCACGAAGCCTGCCCGGATGCTGGACAGGTCGAACCAGTTCTTCCCGCTGCCGACGTTGCCGATCTTCGGCACGCCGGCGGCGGAATCTTCGGCATCGGTCAGCACAGCGATGCGCTGAGCGTCGTCACGCGCAGCGGCGAGCCGTGCCACGAACTCGTCGAGCTGCCCGAATCGGGCCAAGGCTCGGTCGTCGTCCACGCTGCATTCGACACGCCGGTCGGACAGCGTGCGTCCTCTTGCCACCACGTCGATGGTGTCGACCGTGCCTGCCTGGGGAATCTCGACGGCGCAGCGAATGCGGTCCCAGTTGGCGTTGAAGGCCACGCCGACCTCGTTGAGCTGCCCCAGGTCGACGTCCGCGGCGTCGAGCACCTCGATGGCCCAGCGCGCCGCGTCGTCGTCGAACAGCTCGTCGGTGAACCGATCCCAGCGCTCGGCGAAGTCGACTTCGCTGGCGATCTGGTCAAGCGCCTCGAATCTGGGCGGCAGACCCGCCTCGATGGCGTGCTCGGCAAGGATGCGGCGGGCGAAGCCGTGCAGGGTGGAGATCGCGGCGGCATCGAGCCCGTCGAGTGCGTTGCGCAGCAGGTCTGCCTCCGGACCCTCGGGTGCATCGGCAAGCTGTGCGCCGAGCCCTGCCCGGATGCGATTGCGCAGTTCCGCTGCTGCCTTGTCGGTGAACGTGATCGCTGCCAGTTCGTCAACAGCAACCGGATCGGGCCCGCTCACGAGCGCGACGATGCGCTCCACCAGGGCGCGGGTCTTGCCGGTGCCCGCTCCCGCTTCGACGAACATCGTCGTGCCGGTTTCTTGCGAGACACGTCCGCGCTCGGCTGCGTCGGCAGGTTCGCGCCCCGCGTCATGAGCGGTCGATGACGACTCCGCTGTGCTGACGTGGGCGGGGGGCTGGTTCATGACATCGCCTCGGGTTCGACCAAGGCGACGAATCCGGCCAACGCGCCGTCACTGCGCTTGCGCAGCCAGTCACGGCGGACCTCGGCGGTGCCGAGCCCGTCGGGGTCGCAGTACGGGCACACCGTGTAGCCCCTGCGGTCGTCCCCGATCTCGGCATGGCCAGGGAACACCCCGCCGCGGATGCCCGACACAATCATGTTCACGACACGGCCGAACCGGTCCATGAGCCGACGGTCAACGCCGAGCCCCAGCCACGACCATCGCCCCGGCTGGCCGGTGATGAACCAGTACGCGGCGTGCTCGACGGCAGCGGTCACGTCACCGGCAGCGAAGTGCTTAGCGGCCGCGAGCGCGTAGACCGGAAGCTGCAGCTTCGTGCCGGCGAGGGTGGGGTCGTCACCGTTGAGCTGCCGGAAGCTGCGAGCGCTTCCGGACTTGTAGTCGACGACAATCACCGACCCGTCGGCCCGGCGCTCGACGCGGTCCACCACACCGCGAAACCGCACGGTGGTGCCGTCTTCGAGGTCGTATGCGACCGCCGCGGCGCCGCCGTCGAGCCCGAACCGGAACTCCGAGCTGAGGATCTGCCCGCGTGTTGCGGCGTCTCGCGACTCATCTCTGGCCAGCAGCTCCTCTAGATCGGCCAGGAGCATGTCGCGATCGCGTTCCCACAGCACGGTGCGGCCGGTGAGACCGTGTCGCTCGGCCCGCTCGGCCAAGCGCCGTCCGATGGCGACGAGATGGGCCCGGTCGCGGTCTTCGGGTGCCCGCTGCGGGCCCGGCGGCAGGTGAGGCCACTCGCTGTCGGCATCGGCGATGTCGGCGTCCTCATGAGAGCCGACTGCGCTGTCTCGCAGTGCATCGAACGAGCGGAAGAACTCATCGATGGCCGCGTGCATGAGCCTGCCGCGCTCGCCGGGCGACAGTCGGAGCAGCGCTTCGGGCTCTTCGATCACACGTACTTCAAGCAGGTGCTCGAACAAGAATCGTCGCGGGCACGCTGCCCACGCTTCCAACCGCGAGGGCGACATCACCTCAGCGAATGCCGCGTCGCCGTCGATGACTGCCGAGAGGTTGCCGTCGAACCGGGTGAAGCGACTGCTGTGCCGTGCAACGGTCATTGCGACACCGGCGCTGAAGGCTGGATCATCGAACAGCGGATGATCGACCGCATCCCGCTCAGCCGGCGTCATCGCCCACACGCTCGCTGAGTCGAACTCCTGCTCGGTAGCGGGAAACGCGGCCGTCAGCACACCGGTGACATACGACGGCGACTCGGCGATCCCTTGCACCGAGTCGTCGTGTGCTGCAGCGCGCAGGCGTTCCCCGCTCACATAGCCGTCGCTGAACAGGCCCGAATCGGCCGTCAGCTCCCTGACGGTGGGCGCGAGCCAGCGGGAGGGCACGTACTCAGCACTCTGGCGCAGGTTGCCTCGCGGCACGGTGAGTGTGCTGCGCCCGCTTGCACTCGCCAACGCCGCGAGCAGTGCACGGCGCTCGTCGGCTGCAGCGTCGGCGCTCGACGGCAGGGCATGGCCCACGGCTCGGCGTTCGTCGTCGTGGATGAGGCTGTCGGGCGTCTGTCGCCGGGGCAGGATGCCTTCGACGAGACCGACGACGTAGACGCTGCGAGGCGCCAAGTCGAGGGCGCGGCTCAGCGGCCCGACATACACACCCGTGCCGGTGACGCCGCGGTGTCCGTGCGGGTCAGACAGCTCGTCGGACAGGGCCTGGGTCATGGCGGCGAGACCGACACGCGATTCGACAGCGCCCAGCTCCGACAGCCGATCCAGTGCTTCGAGCACCCGCTCTGCGGCATGTGTCTGCCACTCGGGCCAATCGAGCGTCCACGGAGCACGCCCGACATGACCCACGTATCGGTGCAGCGCCGCGCGAATCCAATTGCACAGGCTCGGCCACGTTCGCCGTGAGCGGCCCGCTTCGAGATGGCTTCGCAGCTCTGCGATGAACTCGGCGAGACGGCGGCACTCGACTGCCTCGTCGCGCAGCCACTCGATGCGGCGCGTACTCGGATCTTCGCTGGAGCGCTCACGTTCGGCGCGCGCATCCAGTTCGCCGGCGTGTGCCGGGAGCCGGACGCTCCAGTCGTCGCCGCCCGCCACCCGGGCCGCGCGGGCGAGATGCTCCCACTTCGAGTCGGGAATGAAGAAGCTCTCGCCGTCGCGGTGTTCGCCGGCCGCACGGCGGGGTACCTGCGCGCCTGCGAGCAGATCGAAGACGTCTCGGCGAGCGAGGCGAGGCTCGGGCAGCCGAGCGTCAGCCAATGCGGTGAGCCGCAATGCGAACTGCCCGTAGGTCGATTCGGCCAGCGTGCGCGCGGTACTGCCGTAGGTGCCGATGCCCGCAGCCTCGAACTGTTCTTCGAAAGCTCGGCCGTAGGGCGTCTCGGGGCCGTAGAACACAGCGATGTCGGACGCCGCGATTCCGGCGTCGAGGTCGGCCATGGCCGACCGCAGCACCGTGCGGACCTCTTCGTCGGCGTCGGTCACGCTGATGATCTGCTGCGCTGTCACGCCTGCCCCAGTCGAAGCCGGTGCCGCAGTCGGCATCGACACGCCGAGCCGGGCGCACACCGCATGGGCCGCGTCGTCACCCGACTCGTCGCCGGTGACCCCGATGAGCATCGGTAGGTCTGACTCGGCAGCGCAGAAACCGGCGAGCGCGCCGACCAGCCGAGCCTCGCCCACCGACAGCCGCCGGGGCAGGTACAGCACGAGCCGACCCAGCTCGCCGAGCATCTGTGCACCGGCGCCAGCCAACGCATTGGCGGTTGCAGCCTCGAGCAACTCGGCCGTGTCGAAC
This sequence comes from Candidatus Poriferisodalis multihospitum, assembly GCF_028283155.1. NCBI lineage: Bacteria > Bacillati > Actinomycetota > Acidimicrobiia > Acidimicrobiales > Candidatus Poriferisodalaceae > Candidatus Poriferisodalis > Candidatus Poriferisodalis multihospitum. Next base: position 61,901 of record NZ_JAPYOK010000080.1, read on the forward strand.
CACTTTGGGCTCAGTGACTCGTGGACGCGTTGGCACAGCTCCACGACCGCCGCAGCGCGTTCGGACATCGCGCCGAGACGTCGGCGCTCGCCGGCCGACAGCCCACGCAGCTCGCCGAATGCCCGGGCCAGCGCCGCGGCGGTCTGGGGGTGCTCGGCCACCGGCTCGAACAGACCAGGCGTTTCCCGCAGCTCGTTGCGCACGGCGGCCTCGATGACCAAGTCGCCCGCTTGCTTGCGTTGCTCGGCCACCAGGCGTTCGGCCAGCGATGTCAAGGTGAGCGTTTCGAGCGCAGCCACGCCCTGGGCCTCGCTGCCCGGTTGCAGCGACGTGTTCCGCGCCGTCGCGCGCCTCAGTTCCATCCGCGCCGGGTTCGACGAGACGATCACCGTCACCGGCGCCAGCGGATCGGACGCCTTGGCCTCCGATACGAGCCGAATGAGTGCCCGCCGAGCGGGCTCGCCGAACTCCACGGGCATCACACGCAGCCCGCTGCCGTCATGGCAGGCACGCGGCCAGCCGTCGCCAAGAGGCTCTGGCACGGCCGCAGCCGCTGGGTCGGTCACGCGGGCGACACTATGCAGGGGGTGCGACAGGCGTGGGCCAGTCGGCACCGCTTCGCTGCGGGCGAGCGCAGCCGGCGGGACTCAGTGCGTGGCGAGTGCCTTGAGCCGCACGGCGGACAAGCGCTTGAGCTGCTGGTTGCGTGGGTCGACCTCGATGCCTGCTGACTCCAGCGCAGTGAGGCCCAACAGCGGCTCGACGTCGTCGTCGAGGAACACCACGGTGGTGCCGACCGTCTCGTCCATGAACTCGAGCTCAGCAAGGCCGATGTCAAGTTGCAGCCGACGGCCGTCTGCCATCTCGTACGTGCGAGAGCCGATCGGCTCGACGCCGATGGCTTCAAGGTACTGACGCGGCACCAGCGACTCGATGGCGCCGGTGTCCACCAGGAACTCGCCTTGCCAGACGCGCTCGCGTGCTGCCGGGTTCTTGACGGTGACGGTGACGTGCGTGGTGCCCATGGGAGGTCTCTTTCGAATAGGTCGCAAAGACGGCAGCCGACGGCTGCGCCGGCGAGCCTCGCGCACGTCACGAGTCGCGCCACCATCGTTTTCGGGCGCGGGAGTTGCAGGGGCGGAGTCATGCGCTGTGAATGTCATCAGCCCATTGTCGCATCGCCGTCGCGTCTGGCACGACCCGCCGGAAGCGGGGTTTCAGGTGCCGGCCAGCCGGGCCACGACCGGCGCCATTGCATCGACTTCGGGGTCGTGAATGATGATGTAGCTGGCGCCGTAGGCCTCGCGGTGATGGTGCAACTGCTCGCAGATGCCGTCGACCGTTCCGGCCAGCACCAGCGGCACCTCCCGAGCCTCTTCGAGCGTCAGTCCGAAACCGGGGGCGAACGCCTCCAGAACGCTGTCGGCGTCATCGGACACCAACGCCATGAACGTATTGAGCTGGATCTCGATCTCTGCGAATCGCTCACCAGCAGCGTCGGCGACCCACTGACGGCGCTCTGCGAACTTGGAGGCCACTGAGCTGCGCGCTGCATCCTCACCCACCGTGCCCGACCGCAGATTGGGGTTCAGGCTGATGATGTCGGCCAGGCGGGCAGCCTCGGTCAGCACCCGCTTGCCGCCGCCGCCGATGATGACGGGCGGCCCGCCCGGCGTGTGGGGCAGCGGCCGGCCCACCATGCCGGTGATCTGGTAGTGCTCGCCGTCGTAGTCGAACGGCTCGTCCCGCCACAGCCCCTTGATGACCTCCAATGCCTCGATCATGCGATCTATGCGCACGCCGGGCCGGTCCAGCGGTATGCCCGACTGCTCGTAGTCGTCGGTCAGCCAGCCGGCGCCGATGCCGAACTCGGTGCGGCCTTCTGCCAGCAGGTCGAGCGTGGCGAAGTCCTTGGCCAGCACCGCAGGGTGCCGGTAGTCGGCCGCGTACACCAGTGTCCCGACACGCAGGGTCGTGGTGATCTCCGCCGCAACGGCGGGATGGACGATGGGCGACCAGCTGTCCCAGAAATGGTCGTGGCAGAACAGGGATGAGTAACCCAAGTCTTCGACCTTGCGCGCCGTCTCCCGGAACGAGGCGGGACTCTCAGGCCTGCCGTACTGGACGCCGAATCTGAACGGATGCACGGCGGCACCCTACGCGCCGCTGATCCGCCGCCGACGGTTGCGAGTCAACGGAGCGAGATCGCAGCGCCGGGACCGACCCGCCAGCAGGCTGCCGGCCGGCCATGGCGCGATCCGGCTAGATCTGCGTCTGCTGGTCCAAGAAGGAACGCTCCGCCAAGCCGTGCCACTCCGCGATGCCGTCGCGGAACTCCCGCCACGGCGCCAAGATGGCGGCGAAGCGGGCATCGTCGGCCGCCACGGCGTCCAGCACGTTCTCGGTCTCTTCCTTGAACGCCGCCATCAGCTCGTCCGGGAACTGCCGGATGCTGGCGAACTCCTTGACCCGCTGGAGGTCAGCCTGGTTGCGCACGTCGTAATCGGCGATCGTGTTGATGTTGGCTGACGCCGCCGCGATCTCGATGGCCGCCTGGTATTCGGCAGGCAGGTCATTCCAGAGCGACAGCGGGAACTGCACCTCCACCGCAGTGCCCGGCTCCCACCAGCCGGGGTGGTAGTAGAACAGATCGCCGGCGAACTGGTCCAGGCCCAGGATCAGGTCGTCGGTGGGCCCCACGAACTCAGCGCCGTCGATCGCGCCCTGCTGGATCGCAGGCAGGATCTCGCCGCCGGCCAGCGTGACCTGCTCGCCGCCCAAGCTCTCGAGCACGCGCCCGGCGAGGCCGGGGATGCGCATCTTCAAGCCCTGCAGGTCGCTCACCGAGTTGAGCTCCTTGGTGAACCAGCCGCCCATCTGGCAGCCGGTGCCGCCTGCGGGGAACGCAATGACGCCATGCTCTTCGGCGTAGAACTCGTTGAGCATGTCGAGGCCGCCGCCCTTGTACAGCCAGGCGTTCTGCTGGCGCTGCGTCAGCCCGAACGGCACGGCGGTGCCGAACTGCTGCACGGGGCTGAGGCCCACGTAGTAGTACGACGCCGTGTGGCCGGCCTGCACGCCCACGTCGCGCACGGTGGGAAGCACCTCGAGGCCGCCCACGATCTCGCCGGCCGGCCGAGGATTGATCTTGAACCTGCCGCCGGTGAGCCGGCTCACCTGCTCGGCGAAGAAATTCGCTGAGCCGAACAAGGTGACCAGCGCCGCAGGCCAGCTCGTTGCCATCTCCCACTCGATCTCGGGGCCGTCCTGGGTGAGCGCCACCGATGTCGCCGGAGCATCGGTACCCGCGGGACCCTCAGAGGTGGTTGCCGCAGTGTCGCCGTCGCCGTCGGATGTGCAGGCATTCAGCAGCGTCGCGGCCGCGGCGAAGCCTGCCACGCCGATGCCTGCCTTGAGGAACGATCGCCGGTCGAAGCCGCCGTCGGTGTCCTCTTCTTCCAGGACAGCTCCGAGACTGTCGCCGTCTTGTGTCGTCATCGGTAGTGCCTCCCCGTGCGCGCAAATAGGCGCGCCTACTACTGCCCGCGAACGTAGCACGCGCCCACCACGCCCCCGACGGGGCCGATTCAGCCGCTGAACAGCTCGAGCGACGTGTACACGATGCCCGGAAAAACGCCGAGGATGACCAGCGCGATCGACTGGAGCCCCATGAACGGGATGGCGCCTTTGTGGATTTCCGCAGTGCGCACTTCGGGCGGTGCCACGCTCTGCAGGTAGAACAGCGAGAAGCCCACCGGCGGCGAGATGAACGCCATGTTCAGGTTCACGGCCATCATCACAGCGAACCAGACCTTCTCGTCCTGCGTGAAGCCGAGCACCTCCATGGCCGGCACGAAGATCGGCACCACGATGAAGGTGATCTCGAGGAATTCCAGGTTGATGCCCAGCAGGAAGACCGCGACCATCGCAACGAGGACGAAGCCGAGCTTGCCGCCGCCGATAGAGGTGAGCCATTCCGAGGTCTGATCGGAACCGCCGAGCTGGAAGAACATGGCGCTGAAGAAGGTGGAACTGAACAGCAGCGTCATCACCAGCACCACCACGCTGGCCGTGGACTTGCCTGCCTGTACTGCCGCAGCGCGATTGAGCCGCCACTTCGGCGTGATGTGGGTGGCGCCCTCGCGCATGAGCAGGCGGTCGAACAGCCAGTTCAATCCCGTGAGTGCCAGCGCGCCGAACACGCCCACTGCGCCCGATTCTGACGGCGTGGCGATCCCCTGGAAGATCGACACCAGCACGCCCAGGATGAGCACCACGATCGGCACGATCGCGATGAGCACCTCGCACGCCAGCATCCGGGTGAAGAACATGATCGCGAAGCTCGCGATCAGCACCAGCACGGCGGCGATCAATGCGACGCGCAGGTTGGCCAGCAGCATCACGCAGCCGACCATGAAGCCCAGCAGCGCAGCGATGAGCAGCTTGGTCTGGACCGACGGGTTGCCCTCCAGCTTCCGTTCCTCCAGCGGCATCGCCGGGCCCATGTCGGGTTTCCACCACGAGACAGCCAGCACGTAGGCCACATACAGGCCGCTGAGCATCAGGCCGGGCAGCAGCGCGCCGGCGAACAGGCCCAGGATGCCCACGCCCATCTGCTGGGCCAGCAGGATCAGCACGATGCTGGGCGGCAGCAGCTGCGCGAGCGTGCCGGAAGCTGTGATGGCCCCCGTCGAGAGCTTGTTGTCGTAGCCGAGCCGCACCATCGCGGGAAGCGACAGCAGGCCCATCACGATGACGGTGGCCGCCACCACGCCGGTGGCAGCGGCCAGCAGCGTGCCCACCAGCACCACCGCAGCGGCCACGCCGCCGCGCAGTGCGCCCATCAGCATGCCCACGGCGTTCAGCAGCCGCTCGGCCATGCCCGATCGCTCCAGGATCGCGCCCATCAGTACGAACAGCGGCACTGCCAGCAGCACGGGGTCGCTGATGGCCACGAACCAGCGCGCGGGCAGCGTGTTCAGCGTGGCGGCATTGAACGCGCCGACGAGATCGCCGATGAACGCGAACGCCAGCGCCGTCGCGGCGAAGGAGAAGGCCACGTTGTAGCCGGTGAGGATCATGAGCATGAAGACGACAAACATCGTCAGCGCCAGAAAGACGCCGGTGTCCATGCCGAAGACGGCGAGCAGGTGGCTCATCAGGCGGTCACTCGACGCGCAGCGGCGAATCGTGCTGGATGATGTCGCCCTTTTCCTCGTCGCCGATTATCGCGAAGCCGGTCTTGATGATCTCGGCCAGGATCTGCAGGCCGAACAGGATGAATGCAATGAGAATCATCACCTTGATCGGGCCGACGGGCAGCCCGCCGGCATCGACCGCTTCCTCCCAGGTCTCCCAGACACGCCAGCCGCTGGGCCATTCTCCGTTGTGCCGACGCCCCAGCGACGTAGCTGCATAGCCCTTGAGAATCCGTATGGCCATGACGATGAACGGCAGCAGCAGGGCTGAGTGAATGACGAAGTCGAGCCAAGCCTTGCGCTTGACGCTGAAATTGGCCCACCAGAAATCGATGCGCGGGTTCACGCCCTCGCGCACCCCGAAGTTGATTGCGATAAGGAACATCAAGCCGAACGACTGCCACGCCAGGCTCGTCGTCTCTCCGAACAGGATGTCGGTCTCGACCAAGTCGTTGCCGTAGCGGGTGATGACGTTGAAGAGCTGCAGCAGGAAGACCACCCAGGCCAGAATCCATGCCACTGTCAAGCTGAACGTGGCGATGGACTCCGCCCCACGGCGGAACCGGTCCAACCCGTCATGCCAGAGCCCCATCGCGACGGCGCCGGCGAGCACCAGCCAGTTCCACCAGACCAGGTTGCCGATCCAGTACTCAGTGTCCCAGAACAGCCGGGCGAAGACCGCGATCACGATCGTGGACGCTGCCAGCCAACCGATGGGATGCAGCCGCGCCCACCATTTGATCTCCCGAGCGACTGGCGGTGCCGGCGACGGCGCCGCAGCGGTATCGGTCACGGCACCCTTCCCCCTCGTGCGTTCCGGCTCAGCAAACCGGCGATCCAACATCCTGCCACCTAGCTTGTCGCCGTGGTGAACTTCGAATCCGGGCCGAGCGGCGCCAACGCGCATCGCCCGAACTCGGCATCGCCGGCGCCGATTCCGCCGGCCTTGTTCGTCTCAGAAGCGGACGGCGTCCGTGCGACCGAGCTGACGCGCGGCCCGTGGGCCCACCAGGTGATGCATGGCGGCGCCATCTGCGGATTGCTGGGCTGGGCGGTCGAGCGCGAGCAGCGACGGGGCGGCATCAATCAGGTGTGCAGCCGGCTGACGGTGGAGATCCTCTCGGGCATGCCGATGGCGACCTATGAGGTCGTCGCGACGACTGTCAAGGCCGGCAAGCGAACAGCGCTCGTCGACGCCGAGGTGCGCGCTGCGCCGTCCGAGGGCTCAGCATCCAGCGGTCATGGTCACGGCCGCATGGTGGCGCGTGCGACCTCACAGTGGCTGACGCCGACGATCCCGACGGGCGCGGCATCCAGCGACGACCGCTCGCTGCCGCCAATCCCGGCCGAGCGCGCTGACCCAGGAGCCAATCCCGACATCGACTACCCGCGTCCCGGCTTCAACGCCGATGCGGTGGATTTTCGCTTCGTCGGCGGCTCGACGGAGGAGCCGGGCCCTGGCCGCACGTGGCTGCGATTGGACTATCCGCTCGTGGCCGGTGAGGAGACGTCGCCGCTGTGTCGCGTTGCGACGGTGGCCGATCTGGGCGCGGCCGTGGGGTGGGACTTCTCACCCTCCGGCGGCGCCTACATCAACACCGACGTGACGCTGCAGCTGCTGCGTGTGCCAGCGGGGGAGTGGTTCTACTTCGATGCGGCCACGGTGGTGGCACCCCAAGGGCTGGCCGGCACTCACACGGCCATCAGCGACCGGCACGGCCTGCTCGGCTGGGTATTGCAGAGCCAACTCGAGGCCCCGGCCGAGATCGGGTTCCCCGGCGGCATGAATGCCGCCCGCCAGGCCGCTAGCTAGCCGGCCACCTCGGCCAGCAGGTCGTCGATGACGTGGGCCATCTGGCTGTAGTCGGGCCGCTTCATCACGAACGCATCGGCGCCGAGGTCATATGCGCGGGCGCGGTCGTCGGCGGCTTCGTCGGTGGTCAGTGCAACCATCATCACCTTGTCGAATTCGTCGGCAGCACGAATCTCGGCGAGTAAGTCGAATCCGGTGACGACCGGCAACTTCAGGTCGAATAGCACCAAGTCGACTTCCGATGGGCCCACGGCGCGCATGAATGACAGGGCGTTGGCACCGTCATGGGCCACACGCAGTTGGTTGCGCGTGCCTGCTTCGGCGAGCGCCATGGTGATGACATCGACGTCGTGCTGATTCTCTTCGGCCAGCAGCACGTGAACAGTGTCATCGGGCGTGTGGACCACCGGCGGCTCGAACGCCCCCGCGCGATCGACACTCTGCGATTCGGCGGTGACATGCTCGACGGGCACGCCGAAGCGGCGCTGCAGTCGATGCGGCAGGTCGAGATGCAGCCACCGGCTGGCCCCCGCTGGCAGCGTGCTCAACACGATGAGGTCTGGATTCAGCCGGTCGATCGCCAAGTTGACCGCCACCACCGGGTGTGCAGGCCCCACTTCGCCGGTCACACGGGCGCCGATGTCGTCGAGAGCCTCGAACGCCTGGCTGAGCCGGCGGCGTGCGCCGGCAAGCGCTCGCGCGGGATCAGGACCGTTCGCACCGGTCGCGGGCACGACGATGTGAAACCGGGTCTCTGGATCGACGGCCAGGATGTGCTCCACGCGCTCGTGCAGGTGGCCGCCGACGAGGGTTTGGTTGGCCACGATCAAGACGTGTCGCATTCCGGGAGCCTCCTCGGTGGTCGGTCTGTGAAAGCGAACTTAGACGCGACGCTCTTGTGCCTCGCGCACGGCGTCATCGGCGATCAGCCCGTCGATCTCAGCTTCGGACATGCCCGCAGCGGCCAAGACGTCGCGCGTGTTCTCGCCCAGTTTCGGCGACGGCCTGCGGGGGCCGACCTCGGCGTTGGCGAAGCGCATCGGGATGCCGACGCTGCGATAGGGGCCGATGTCGGGGCTGTCGAGCGTGGGGAACAGGCCGAGTGCCTCGGCCTGTGCGTCGTCGACTACCTCATGCAAACCCAGCACCGGGCCCCAGATGATTCCCTCGGCATCGAAGATCTCGCCCCACTGGTCTCGGGTGCGATGTGCCAGTGCCTCATCGATGCCGGCCACGATCTCGGGCATGTGGGCGAACCGGCCGCGAATGTCGGCGAAGCGCTCGTCGTCGAGCCAGTCGAGCCGCTCGATGATCCGGCACAGCAACGGCCAGGCGCTCTCCTGGGGCATGTTGAGCACCACCCACTTGCCGTCGCCGCAGGGATACCGATTCGCGGTGGGCACGATCATGTTCTCGCGGGCCCGCTGGCGCAGCGGTGCCCGGTCGACGGCGGTGATGGCGTAGTCGGACGCCTGGGTCCACACAGCCGTCTCGTACAGCGATGTCTCGACGACTTGCGCCTCGCCGGTGCGTTCGGCCAGCCGCAGCGCGGCGAGCACGGCGCCCACCAGCGCCAGGCCCGTGGTGTGGTCGCCCTGGGCGGGGCGCGCCATCGGCACTGCCCCGTCGGTTCCTTCCCGCATGGCGTCGTAGATGCCCGAGCGGCCGAAGAATGCCGTGACGTCATAGCCGGGACGCCATGCCTCGGGACCGGACGTGCCGTAGCCGGTCAGTGTGGCGTGCACGATGCGCGGGTTGACCGCCGTCACCGTGGCCTGGTCGAGGCCGAATCGCTCCTGGCGGTGGATGAGGAGGTTGCACATGAACACATCTGCGCCGGCGATGAGCTGGTGGACCACCTGCTGGCCCTGCGGCGAGCCCAGATCCACGGCGATCGAGCGCTTGCCGCGGTTGTCCACGTCGAACTGGAAGTCGTAGTCCTTGATCTCCGGCGGCAGCTTCGCCGGGCGGCTGTAGCCCCGCATGGGGTCGCCGTCGAGCGGTTCCACCTTGATGACATCGGCGCCGAGGTCGGCCAGGATCGCTCCCGCCGAGGGCGTGGCCATCCAGCTGTCCACCTCGATCACCTTCACATCGTCCAACGGTGCCGCCATCGGACCTCCAAGCCAGCGTCGAGTCGGAGTCGCGAGATTACGCTGCCGGGCCATGGAACTTGCGGGAAAGGTCGCTGTCGTCACGGGCGGTGCGAGCGGAATCGGGGAAGCTCTCATCGAGCGCTTCAAGGCTGAAGGAGCGCGGGCAGTGGTGGTTGTCGACCGCGACGAGGCCGGCGCGCAGGCGGTGGCTGACCGGGTGGGCGGCACGGCTGTCGGGCTCGACGTCACCGACGAGGAGGCCATCAAGACGGTG
>NZ_JAPYOK010000081.1:0-2423 GCF_028283155.1 Candidatus Poriferisodalis multihospitum
TGGGAGGTTGTGGCATGACGGGCGCCTTTCTGTTCGCTGACCGGTCTCATGATGGCGGGCCGATCATCATGGGTGCAGCGTGTGCACGACGATGGGGCCGGTGCACCTGCGGAGAGCGTTTCCGCGCGGCTGCGCTCGGACAGTTGACACTATTCGTTGCGCTGTGCTAGACAAGCCGTGTGTTCGCTGCTCGGGGTGTGAACTCCGAGCCGCACATCACACAACCCAAACTGACAGACCAAGGACCGGCCCGCTCCGGCGGGCCGGTTTTTGGGTTGTGCGGTTGAACTAGAACTCCATCGTGATCAGCAGCAGTTCCGAGCAGTGGTGGGCAGGCGCCGCCGGCTACCAGATCTACATCCGCTCCTTTGCCGACTCGAACGACGACGGCGTGGGGGATCTGGAAGGCATCAGATCGAAGCTCGGCTACCTCAGCGACCTCGGCGTGGATTTCGTCTGGATCACGCCTTTCTATCCCACGCCCGGAGACGACTGGGGCTACGACGTCGCCGATTACTGCGACGTGGACCCGCTCTTCGGCGACCTCGACACGTTCGACCGGCTGGTGGCCGAGGCGCATGACCGCGGCATCCGCATCGTCACCGATCTGGTGCCGAACCACAGCAGCAGCAGCCATCGCTGGTTTCAGGCGGCACTCGGCAACTCGGGCGCCGCGGACCGTGAGCGCTATCGCGATTACTACATCTGGCGCGACCCGCCGCCTGGCGGCGGCCCGCCCAACAACTGGGTGGGCTATTTCGGCGGCCCGGCGTGGACGCTGGATCCCGATTCGGGCCAGTACTACCTGCACCTGTTCCTGCCCTCGCAGCCGGATCTGAACTGGCGCAATCCTGCGGTCGGGGACGAATGGGAGGGCATCCTGCGTTTCTGGCTCGACCGCGGCGTGAGCGGCTTCCGGGTGGACGTGGCGGGCGGCCTCGTGAAAGACGCCCTGCTTCGCTCCAACCCGCAGTTGCAGCCCATCCCGCCCGGTGCCTCGCGCTGGGAGCAATGGGACTGCTTCGAACACCTCCACGATGTCTTCCAGCCCGAGAGCCAAGAGGTTTTCCGGCGCTGGCGCGCCATCTGCGACCGCTACGGCGCCTTCCTGCACGGCGAGACGTATCACCTGGATCCGCGAGGCATGGATGCGCTCCTGCCCCCCGATGGCATGCACGGCGGCTACTGGTTCGCGCCCATGCACATCGAGTGGAGCGCCGACACGCTGTGGGAGGTGCTGAGCGGGCCCGGCGACCTAGCGGACCGGCTGCTGTGGGCGGCGGGCAGCCACGACATGCCTCGGGCACCGACACGTTTCGGCGGCGGCGAAGCGGGGCGGGAGCGCACCTTGGCCATGAACGTGCTGTTCGCATTCGCGCCCGGCGTGCCGGTGCTGTACCAAGGCGAGGAGCTTGGACTCGGAGACGGGCATGTGGCGCCGGAATCGAAGCTCGACCCGGTGGGGCCCGACAGCGACGTGGCTGCTGGCCGCGATGGGTGTCGCACGCCGATGCCGTGGATGCCGGGGCCGTTCAACGGCTTCTCCGCCGTGGAGCCCTGGCTGCTGAGCGAGCCGCGGCCGACGGAGCACACTGCCGCGGCACAGGAGGACGACGAAGCCTCATACCTGAACAGCCACCGGCGGCTGCTGGCGGTTCGGCGACGGCTGTTCGAGACGGAGGGCTTGGCTGGCGAGGCAGCGGACTGGGGACGCGACGGTGACGGAGCGGTCATCGTGCTGCGGCGTGGGTCGGTGGTGGCATCAGCGAACACCGCCGATACCGAAACCACGGTGCAGCTTCCCGCCGGCAGCGAGCTGATGTACGAGACACCGGCTTCGACCTGCGGTGCCTCTGCGCCCCTGCCGGCACAGGTGCGCTTGGCACCTCGCAGCGCCATCGTCTGCCGCACGAACTAGACGGCCGCGCTCGTCACGCGACTGTCACACTGTGAAACGGAGAGCGCCCCATCGCTGCTCGTTAGCCTGCGTTGTCAGGCATATCACCGAGACGACCAGCCAGCGGCGACCGTCTTCAGGTCGCACGGCGTGCCTGCCAACTCTTGGCAGCGCTGTGGCACCGCGTCTCTCAGGGAGGAAACACCCAATGACACACCCATCCCATCAGCGCACCCGCCGAGGGCGTCGCTTGACTCAGCTGCTCGGCGTGCTCTTCGCCTTCGCGCTGGTAGCTGCAGCCTGCGGCAGTGACGACGACGATGACGCAGCGACACCGACTACGGCACCAGCCGCGGCAGACGACATGTCGGAGGACATGGCCGACGACGACATGGCCGACGACATGTCGGACGACATGGCCGACGACGACATGATGGACCTGTCGGGCACCAAGGTGACCGTCTTCGGTCCCGAGTCCAGCGACGAGGAAGCCGGTGCGCTGCGAGATGCGCTCGACCACTTCGCC
>NZ_JAPYOK010000082.1:0-38253 GCF_028283155.1 Candidatus Poriferisodalis multihospitum
GGCGGTGCCGTAGGGTCGGGCTATGGACATTGCTGACCGTCTGGAACTGCACGAGCTGCCGGGCCGCTACGGCGACATCATCGACGACCGCGACTGGGACCGGCTGGGGACGATCTTCACCGACGATGCGGTGTTCGATCTGACCGACCTGGGGGCGCCGCGGCTGGAAGGCCTGACGGCGATCCGGGACTTCATGGCAGATGAGGCCGAGCATCCCCGGACGCACACGATGACCAACATCTACGTCAACGAGACGGCTGATGGGGTGGAATTGAAGTTCCGCATTCTGGCGCTGCTCGGCGGCGGCAAGGTCGGCACCGCCTCGTATCACGATCTGGTGGTGAAGACCCCCGACGGCTGGCGTGTGCAGGACCGCATGCTGAAACGCCGTCGCACGCAAGTGCACCCCGACTGAGTTGTCCCGGGCCCTGATTCGGGCCAGCAGGAAGACAGTCGAGGCGTCAGTCGGTCGCGGGAGCTTGGCTGTCGAGCCAGGCGCGCCAGCTGGCGTCGTCGCGCTCGGCTGCGGCTGCGCCGTCGGGGCCGTAGAGGTACAGCCAGACCGAGACCATGGTGAATCCGCCGCCGTCCTCGGAGGTTAGGAACCCGGTGCCGGGCGCGGGGGTGTCGAGCAGCAGGCTGATGCGGCGAGGGCCGGTCTCGATGACGGTGCCGCCCAGCTTGGTGTCGTCGCCGGCGGCAACGTCGAGCCGGTCGCCGACCGCTGGCATCTGGTTGATGCCGAGCCCGCCGGCGAGAATCTCCCACCCCTCCTCGGGCGTGACCGGCCACATCACCATCGGCAGCGCTGAGGTGGCGGTCTGGCCGGCGAAGTGCTCAAGGTGCAGCTGCAGGTTGGCCATGAACAGCTTCCAGCCGTCCACCATGGCGTCGTACTGCGGGTCGCCGTCGCCGAAGCCGGCGTTGTGCAGGTGCACGGTGCAGGTGTTGTCGTCGTGCGGCTCGACCGTCCACTCGAAGGAGAGCCCGCCGACACCCTCGCCGCCGTCGAACACGATCCGGTGCGGCGGCTCCCACACGGCGACCCGGCCGGCGATCTGCATCTCGGGCTCGGGCCCGAACGATGCGACCCCCGCTCCCCCAGCACGTTCCTCAACAGTGTGAGGCACATACCACGACGAGATCCCCGGCCCCGTCGCCACCGCTCGCCACACCGTCTCAACGTCGCCGATCACCTCGACCGACAGATCAATCACACGTCCTGCATCCGTCATGCCCTCAGCTTGCCGGATTGCGTTGATCTACGCATACACCAAGGCTTCATCGCTAGAAGACAGATGGCGAGGTTGGGGACAGGGTGGTGAGCCAGAAGTTCGTCATGTCGTCGACGAAGAGGGGGGCGAGTTCGGGGGTGCCGCCTATGTGGGCGCCGCGGACGCCGTAGCCGGCGTTGATGGCGTAGAGGAAACCGTCGAGATCGACCATCGACGGGTCGGGCTCGTCGGAGGTCGGCGGGACGAAGGCGCCGTCGTCGGCGATGTAGACGGTGGGTGCTCCTGGGGTCACGGCAGCGTCGGGGATGTGCTCCAGGGGCGTGGAGCGGTCGAAGCTGTGGTGGGCGTCCGCCACGATCCGCACTGAGGCGTCGCCGCCGGCGACTTGCATGGCGTGGATGTGGGCTTGGACCTGCATCGGCGAGCACCAGTCGTCCTGATCGCCGATGATCGCCCGTACCCGGGTGCTGCCGACCGAGGGGTCAACGAACTGGTGGCCTGACCAGGGGTAGGCGGCGTAGACGCCAGCGAGCTTGGGGGCGCCGGAGGCTGCTGCGAGGTGCACCGACGCCGCGCTCAGCACAGCCGAGCCGCCCCGGCTGTGGCCCTGCGCGCCGATGCGCGTCGGGTCGATGTCGGGTCGGGCCGCAAGCGCCTCGGCGGTGGCAAGGACGTCCCAAGCGCTGGCGGCGAAGGAGTACTGGACCTGGTTGGCGACGGTCGAGGTGACGCTGCGGGGGCCAAACGGGTCGAGGCCGCATGCGGCGATCCCGGCGTCGACGATGGCCGACGCGTGAGCGAGATGGTGAGGCTGGAGCCCGAGGCTGCCCGGCACCACGATGACCACAGGGAATGGTCCGGGCCCGTCGGGAAGGAACAGCTTGGCCCAGATGTCCTGGCGGGGCATCACCGCAGTGTCAGAGATGGCCTGGTGGAAGTTGATGGGGTTCGCCGACGGGATGGTCAGCTCAATGTCCGCCATCCGCACAGCCTGCCGCGTTCCGACGCATCCGGCACCCACACAGCGCCGATCACTGCGTCGACGCAGGCGCGCTGACAGACTCGCCGCGTGTCTGACGGGATCGAGCCGCCGCGGCGTGAGGCTTACCTGGATGAGATAGCGGCCGGGCCAATCCGACGTGTGGCCGCACATCTCATCGAAGTCGTGATCTGGGGACTCATCTACGCCTACTGGTACGTCGTCGTTCCCTACCTTGCGTGGCTCGTATTCGCCCTGATGCGCGGGCAGACGCCCGGCAAGCAACTTCTCGGGATGGCGGCCGTGAGGCCCGACGGGACTCGATTCGGCTGGTTCCGGATGTTGATTCGCGAGCTCTTCAAGGAGCTCTACTGGGTTCTCACGCTGGGTCTCGGCATGATCATCGACATCATGCTGTTGGTGTTGAGCGACGACTCGCGCACGGTGGCAGACCGCGTCACGGGCAGCACCATCGTTCACGTCTCGGCGCTGCAGTCCTAACCGTGACGTCGGAACCGAAGCCGCCGCCGCCCGACGCCTCTCTCGAAGACTTCGCGACGGGACCCTTCCGTCGCTTGACAGCACACCTGATCGACCAAATCTTGATCTTGGTGGTTGTCATATTCTGGCCGCTCATATTCGTGCTTCTTGTGTGGTGGCTCCTCGTGCTTGCACGCGGGCAGACGCCAGGCAAACAGCTCGTCGGGATATTCGCTGTGCGACGAGACGCCACACGTTTCGGGTGGGGCCGGATGTTCATCCGGGAGAATTTCAGAGTGCTCTTTTGGACCCTTACCCTCGGGCTCGGCAGTGTCGCCGACAGCGCCGCGATCCTGCTGCGCAAAGACCGGCGCTCCGTCACCGACCTCGTCGCCGGCAGCACCATCGTCCACGTCCCCAGCAGCTAAGGCCCTGCACGGTTGCAGACCGAGTCATGAGCTACACCATTGCCCGAGTTTGACCTGGCGAGACAAAGCACCGGCGCTTCTGCATCGGGAGCATCTAGCTTGCGGGCGTGTCGACATTTGAGGTGGCGGTTGTTGGGCGGGGGCTGATCGGCAGTGCGGCTGCCCGGCATCTCGCAGAGGCGGGGCGCTCGGTGGCGTTGATCGGGCCGGGTGAACCGGAGGACTATGCAACGTCAACCGGTCCGTTTGCGAGCCACTACGACGAAGGCCGCATCACTCGCATGATCGATCCGGATCCTGCCTGGTCACACTTGGCGATCCGCTCCATTGGCAGGTATGCCGACATCGAGGAACGCTCGGGCATCGGGTTTCATTCCGGCACCGGGCTCGTCTATTCGGGGGCCAATCCGCATGCGGATCTCGCCCACGCGCTCGAACTCGATGTCGACGCGCGCGAGGTCACAGCTGCCGAAGTTGCAGAGCGCTTCGGCATCGACATGACAAGCGCGGACGCGATCATCCTCGAAGCTGCACCGGCGGGCCATATCAACCCGCGACGGATGGTCGCGGCGCAGAGCCGGCTGACGGCGACAGCGGGCGGGACTGTCGTCGACGCAGCCGTCTCAGGGGCCGTGCCGACAGCCGACGGCGTGCAGCTGACCGTCGGCAGCGACACGGTGCTCGCCGGGAGCGTGCTGTTGTGCACCGGCGCGTGGGCTGCCGAACTGGTCGGGGTCGATCTGCCGCTCGAGCGCAGCCTGCGGACGATCCTGATGGCCGAACTCGATGACGGCCCGGCGCTGCCGAGCCTCATCTCCCGGACCGACCCGGCCACCTGCGAGGAAGATCCTCGCCACGACGTCTACTGGGTGCCGCCCGTTCGGTTCCCGGACAGTCGAGTCATGCTGAAGATCGGCGGCTACGACCCTGCCGCCACCATGGCCGACGACGTGCCCACCGTGGTCGACTGGTTCCGCAGCGGCGGGAGCGTGGCCGAGGCGGACGACCTCGAGGCCCGGTTGCGGGAATTCCTCCCCGACCGCACGATCCGGTCGCGCGACTTCAAACCGTGCGTGGTCACGAACACGCCGCACGACCTGCCGTGGATCGACTGGGTAGACGACCGCGTCGCAGTCGCGGTCGGCGGATGCGGTTCCGCCGCCAAGTCGGCCGACGAGATCGGGCGGCTCGCCGGGACGCTGTTCACCGAGGAAGGCTGGACAGATCCCGTTCTCAAGCTCGAATCGTTCCGACCCTGAAGCAACCGGGCGTGCCACTCAGGCGTGCGGTTCCAGCAGCTCGAGACGGTTGCCGAAAGGATCGTCCACGTAGACGCGGTCGTAGCCCTCGAGGGGTTCGTCATCGCGGACGGCAACACCAGCGCCACGCAGCTGTTCCACGAGTGCGTGCAGATCCTGCACCTGCAGTGCAGGGTGGGCCTTGCGCGCGGGACTGAACGAAACCTCAACGCCGAGGTGGATCTTGACAGTGCTGCCTCCGGAATCGCGCTCAAACCAGCAGCCGCCGCGGGCCTCCAGGTGCGGTGGTTTGGGCACACGCGATAACCCGAGCAGGCCCTCGTAGAACGCCTGCGCTTCGGCCTCGCGGCCGGGCGGCATCGCCAACTGCACGTGATCAATCGCGACAATCCTCACGACACCGAACCGCCGGGCCGTCCGACTCCGCTGGCCGAGCCGCTGCGAACGCTGGGCGACGCCGGGGATGTGCCGGAAGCGTCGTGCCAATGAGCCATGCTGCAAGCCTGCCAACTGCGGCGGAAGATCGTGGCGGAGGGGTGACTGTGAGCAGTGTGGTGGTGACGGGGGCGAGCTCGGGGATCGGCGAAGCGATTGCTCGGCGGTTCGTAGCTGACGGCTGGGATGTGCTGACCGGCAGCCGGCGGCGGCCCGCGCTTGCAGGAGCCGGGTGGCTGCAGACCGATGTGGCCGATCCGGCGCAGGCCGATGCGCTGGTGGCTGCTGCTGTGGAGCGGTTCGGGCGGCTGGACGCAGTGGTCAACAACGCCGGCGTGCAGGTGGAGAAAACCGTCGCGGACACCAGCGATGAGGAATTCGATCACGTCATGGACGTCAATGTGCGGGGCGTCTTCAACATGTGCCGTGCGGCCGTGCGTCAGATGTCGAGCCAGCGTGACGGCGGCGTCATCATCAACATCGCCTCGATAGCCGCAACCCACGCCGACGCCGGCATGGCCGTCTACAACGCGTCCAAGGGTGCTGTCGAGGCGCTGACCCGGGCGGTCGCGGTGGACCACGGGCACCAAGGCATCCGTTGCGTCGCGGTCAGCCCCGGCTGGATCGCCACCGCGCTCGCCGATGCGGTTTTCGACCTGGAGGCAGACCCCGACGCAGCCCGACAGGCAGCCATCGAGCGCCATCCGGTCGGCCGGCTCGGCAGCCCCGATGATGTCGCCGAAGCGGTGGCGTGGCTGGCCAGCCCAGCGGCCAATTTCGTCTCGGGCAGCGTGTTTACTGTGGACGGTGGCCTCACAGCACAGAGTCCCATCGGCGGCTGAAGCAACGGTGAGTGCCGTGCTGGGGCTACCGCAGACATGACGGCGAGCGCCATGGCGGCAACCGCCCGTCAGCCGTGCGCCGTGGCGGCGGTGGAAGCGCTGATCGTCTCGGTGCCTGCCGTCGGCAACGCCTTCGCCGAAGGCTCCGAGGAGACGCTGCTCGTCAAGGTGATCGACGAGGACGGGCGGGTCGGCATCGGCGAGTCGGTTTGCACGCCCGCCGTCGTCAAGGCGATGATCGACCAGCGCACCATTCACTTCTGGAGCCAAGGCATCACCGACGTGGTGGTGGGCGCCGATCCGATCGAAGCCGCAGCGCTGTACGACCGGGCGTACCACGGCAGCTTCTATCACGGGCGCCGCGGCACCTACATCCAGGCGTACTCGGCTGTGGACATTGCGCTGTATGACCTGGCGGGGCGCCAACTTGGCCTGCCGGTGTACAAGCTGCTCGGCGGCGCCCGGACTGAGCGCATCCGGCCCTATGCCACCTGCTACCCCGGCGACATCTACGACGGGCCCATGTCGGCCGTCCTCGACGAGGTCACCCGGCAGGTCGGCATTGCCGCCGACCAGGGCCTCACGGCGGTCAAGGTGCCGGTGCTGTTCGGGGCTGAGGTGTCCGACCGGGACATCGTGGCGTTCGTCGCAAGCTGCCGGGCAGCGTTCGGCGGCGACCTCACCATGGCGCTGGACTTCGGCTACCGCTGGTGGGACTGGCACGACGCCGCATGGACGCTGCGGCGCATCGAGGACTACGACGTGGCCTTCGCCGAAGCCCCGCTGCGCCACGACGATCTGGCGGGCCATGCCCGCTTGGCCGCCGTGTCGCCCATCCGGGTCGGCGGCGCCGAGTTCGCCACTGGCCGCTGGGAGGTGCGGGAATGGCTGACCGCCGGCGGGGTGTCGCTGGTGCAGCCCGGCGTCAGCCGCGCCGGCGGGTTCACCGAGCTGATGCGCATCGCCGAGCTGTGCGAGCTGCACGGCGCGCAGCTCATCCCCCACAGCTTCGCCACCGGCATCACCGATGTCGCCAACTTCCACCTGCAGGCCGCGGCGCTGACGATCCCGATGGTGGAGTTCCGCTCGTCGCGGCTAGGCCCGTCCCGGCTGCGCACCGAGTTGGTGCACCCGCCCGAGCCCGAGATCGTCGGCGGCTACGCAGCGCTGCCGACGGGTGCCGGCCTCGGCGTCGAGCTGAATGACGAGTTGGTAGCGGCCCATACGGTCGATGCCACCCAGAGCGGCGGGAGCGACTGAGCGGTGAGCGAGCCGGCGGCCGGGCTGGAATCAGGCGCGCAGACGACGCCCGCCGCTGCGGCTGCCAGACCCGAATCAGCGCACGATGCAGCGCAGCACGGCGCCGTCGGCGGCATCACCACCTACAACCCGCACCTCGGCAACCGGCTCGGCATCGACGACCTACCTGCCGTGACCGGCGCGACCATCGATGCGCGGGAGGTACGCCTCGAATTCGCCGACGGGCACCAGCGCACCTACGCGGCGCAGTGGCTGCGGCACTGCTGCTGGTGCGCCGAATGCGGCAATCCCGCCGACGGCATCCGATTCACCACCGTGGCGAGCTTCCCCTCAGACGTTGCGCCAGCCCACGCCGAGGTCTGCAATGGTGACTTGGCGCTCACGTGGCCGGACGGCCACCGCTCGGTTTACGGCAACGACTGGCTCATCGCCAATGCCTACGACGAAGCGGCCCGCCGGCGCCGCTCCGCATGGCAGCCCACGACCTGGCGGGCCGAGTTGGCCGACAGCTTCCCCACGGTCGACTGGGCCGATGCCAGCGACGGCGGCACCGGCCAGCTCGAGGCATACCGCAAGCTGCGCGACTACGGCATCGTGCTCATCGACAGCCTCGGCACCGACCCCGCCTGCACCGAGCAGCTCGCCAACCTCGTCGGCCCCATCCACGAGACCACCGTCTATGGCCGCATCTACGACGTGCGGGCCGAGCGTGTGGCAAAGCTGGGCGCCAAGACCGGCATGGCCCAAGCGCCCCACATCGACGACGCCTTCTACTACTCCCCGCCCGGAATCGACGTCTTCCACTGCTTGGTCAACACCGATGTCGGCGGCATGAGCACCTACGTGGACGGTTTCGCCATCGCCGAGTCGCTGCGTGCCGACGAGCCTGACGCGTTCGAGGCGCTCACCACGCTGCCGGTCACCCACATCCGGCGCCACCCCGGCGAGATCAGCCTGCGCAGCCGAAGCCCGGTCATCCGGCTCGACGAGCACGGGCACCTCAGCGGCATCCGCTACTTCGACCGGGCGCTCGGCCCGCTCGACGTGGCACCAGACGACATCGACCGGCTGTACGACGCCGTCCGGGCCTTCAGCAACCGCATGCTGAGCCCGGACTTCACTGCCGCCATCCGGGTAGAGCCAGGCCAGGGCGTGCTCATCGACAACCACCGAGTCATGCACGGCCGCACCGAGTTCGACCCCGCCTCGGGTCGTCACATCCGGCTGTGCCACGTGCCCCGCGACGAGTTCCACGGCCGCTTGCGCGAGCTGAGCCTGCGCCTCGACCCGTGGTCCCACGACCAGTACCTGCCGCAGGGCTCGTGAGCACCTCCGGGCCAGCCCGCCTCTGCCCAGCACACCGCGGCCGTCAGCCCACGGCTGCCCCGCGCACAACGACCATGACCTCGGAGGCGACACCATGATCAGCGCCGATCTCACCGGCAAGCGCAGCATCGTCAGCGGCGGTGCCAGCGGCATCGGCCTCGGCGTGACCCGCGCGTTCGCCGAGAACGGCAGCACCGTCGCCATCGCCGACCTGCCCGGCGAGCGGCTCTCCGGCACGGTCCACACCCTGCAAGCCGAGGGCCTTGACGTGTTCGAAGCCCCGTGCGACCTGCGCGACAACGACTCGGTGGTCGCCATGGTGGAAGCCGCCTCCGAGCGGATGGGCGGCATCGACTACCTGCTCAACATCGCCGGCCATCCGGTCACCCTGCAGACCATTCCCGCCAGCGACCTCGAATCGCAGACCGAGGAACTGTGGGCCGAAGCGCTGTCGATCAATCTGCTCTCGGCATTCCGCACCGCCAAGGCCGCTGCGCCATACCTCACCGAAGCGCGCGGTGCCATCGTGAACACGGCGTCCATGTCAGGCTGGCGGGGCGGCGGCTCCAGCTCGCCCTACAGCGTCGCCAAGGGCGGGCTCATCACGCTCACCAAGGAGCTGGCACGCGGCCTCGCCCCCGAGGTGCGGGTGAACGCCATCTCCCCCAGCTACGTGCACCCCGATTCCACCAACTTCCCGATCCGCTGGGCGACGGTCTTCGAGGACTCCGAGTCGCTGCCGCTAGGCCGCCCCGGAACGGCCGCCGAGTACGCCGACGCATGCCTGTTCCTGTGTGCCGGCGCCAGCTACATCACCGGCCAGACGATCCACGTCGACGGCGGCTGGAGCGCCTGAATGCCCAAGAAGTGGTCTGACCCGGCGAAGAAGCTGTTCCCGCACCAGGTCGGCTTCACCGCGCCGCCGATGGACTTCGATGCAGCGCCCACCGACTTCCTGCGCATGTGCCCGCCGTCGGTGGGCGTGCACGGTCGCCTGCTGCACGCCCCCGGCTACGCGCACCGCCTCAGCGACCGGGCCGAGCTGTTCCACCTGCTCGAGGAGACCGTGCACTGCCTGTCCAACAGCGGCGCGGATGTGGTGGGGCAGGTGGGCACGAACTGGGTGCACGCCGCCGGCACCGACGCGTCCGACATCCGCCGGTTCACTGCCGAGATGTCGGAGAAGTACGAGACGCCGTTCCACATGGCCGGCCTGACGCTGGTGGAAGCCTGCGAGGCGCACGGCTACGAGCGCGTCGCGCTCAATGCCGTGTACTTCTGGCCCGACTGGCGCGACGGCGTGGTGCGCTTCCTGCGCAGCGCGGGCATCGAGGTGGTGTGGGCGGGGAATTTCGTCGACCAGGGCTTCTACGCCACCCAGGACGAAGTGAACGACTGCACCTGGATCTTCGAGGGCGACCTGGCGCTGCGGTCGTGCGAGCACACCGTGAACGAGGCGCCCAACGTGGACGCGGTGCTGGTCAACGGCATGTCCAACTACCGGGGCGACGACGGCCTGCCCCGGCGCTTCGTGAGCCTGGCGGCCGACATCGAGGCGCAGCTCGGCGTGCCGGTCATCTCGTCCGACATCAGCCTGTACTGGCGCATCTTCCGCACGCTCGGGGTTGAGCCGCTGGGCCGCCAGGGCTCGCTGCTGGCCTCCCTGCAGTCTGGAGAGGAACCGGGGCCAGCGCTCGAACGTTGAATGCACGAAGCGGTCGGCAACGGCGGCTTGTTCGAGATTGGCGGGAACACATGCACAGATTCCGCAAAACATCTGGTCTGGCCAGCGGTGTCCTTGCGCTCGCGCTCGTTGCGGCGGCGTGCGCGCCCTACGACGCCACGACAGAAGCCGTCATCGAGCCGGTCGGTGCTGACGCGTCGGTGAGGGGCACCATCACCTACCGGGAGCGCATCGCGCTCTCGCCCGACGCGGTCGTGACGGTGCAGCTGCGCGACACGTCCTACGCGGACGCAGCGGCGGTGCTCATCGACGAGCAGATCATCAGCAATCCCGGGCAGGTGCCGATCGACTTCAACCTGCGTTATGCCAGCGACGAGATCGACAACCGCAATACGTACTCCGTCTCGGCCGTCATCACCGAGGGCGACGGTCGGATGGCGTTCACCAACGACACCGCGTATGACGTGATCACCCGTGGCAACCCCCGCCGCGTCGACATGACACTGGTGATGGTGGAACCGCCGCCCGAGCTGGCACCCGAGGGCTGGAGCCCCACCGATCCCGAACGAGTCGAGGCGCCGGTGCACGTCACCGACGTGGAGATGCTCTGGGAAAGCAGGACAACCTCACAAAGCGAGGGCTACCTCCTCGTCTTCTTCGCCGCGTCCCGGCAAGAAGACTGTTACCACCGCGGCCGGGAGGACGTCACCCGCGAGGGCAACCGCTACGAGGTCACCGTGACTGCCCTCGTGCCCGCAGAACTGCCGTGGGCGCAGGATTGCTCAGAGCTCGACCTTGAGCTCGACGCCGTCGTCTACATCGGCGAGGTCGCCAGCGACGAGACCGTCGAGGTCACGGTCAACGGCGAGCACGAGTACAGCTTCACTGCGCCGTAGCGGGCTGGGCGCCAAGCCCGATCTGACCCCACGCAAAGCGAGCCAGAGCGAGAAGCGCCGCACGACATCGCGGCCCGAGCGATGTGCCTGAGCCGGCGCTGCTGGTCAGCTGGCGGCGACCGCCGCTCGCTGCTGATGTTCCGGGCGACGCCTCGCGCGGCGCGCGCCGGTGTAGGTGAGGAACGTGGCCAGAATCAGCGCTAGCCCGACCGCGGCATTCGCGTAGTTGACACCGCTGTACCGGAAGATCGAGTACAGCGCTCCGGAGCTCAAACCCGCAGCCGCCCCCGCGCCGAGCATGGCAAAGTCGCCGACTCCCTGAACAGCGACCCGCTGATGGAGCGGGTAGAGCGCCACCATCAGGTTCGACCCGGCGATGACCCCGAAGCACCAGCCGAGACCGGCCAGGAAGTTCCCCATGAACACACCCAGCACGCCCTCCGGCGGGGTCACCGCAGCCCACCACGCCCCCCACGCGCAGAGCCCGCCGGCGATGTACAGCATGGGGTAGCTGCCGATTCGATCAGTGAGATGGCCCACGACGGGTGAGAAGAGGTACATGCCGAAGATGTGGAACGCCATCATGAGCCCGATGACGCTCTGGGTCTGACCGCCCGCATCCATATGCAATGGCGTCAGCGTCATGACCCCCACCATCGTCAATTGGCCGACCACCATTGCCAAGACAGCCAGCCGCGCTTCGGGCTTCTGCCAGATCAGCGAGATCGCCTCGCGGGTCGACGGTGCCTGCTGTGCCGCACCGGCGTTGGAGTTCAGCCTCTCCGAGTAGGAGAGGTCCTCGGCGACATGCATCGGATCGGGGCGCAGGAACATCTCCACGATCGCCGCAGCAACCAGGAACATGATCCCGGCGAACACGTATGAGCCGGTCTTGTCCGGCAAGCCGAGCGAAACGCCGATCTCGCTGGCGAAGCCCGATACCGCCGATCCCGCCGCCGAGCCAAACGTGGTCGCCAGCACGATCATGCTGATCGTGCTGGCCCTGCGGTGCTCCGGGGCGAGATCCGACGCTGCGTAGCGCGTGGCGAGGTTGGCGGCGTTGCCCGCGCCGGCGCCCAAGACCCCCAAGCAGAGCAGCGGATAGTTGAGCAGCACCGCGCCCAGCACCGCAGCGGTGGCTCCTCCGGCGCCGACGAGATAGCCGAACCGCAAACCGTTCCGGCGCCCGTGGCGATTCATGAGGCGCGACATCGGCACCGCCACCGCAGCGGATCCGATCGACAGGCAGCTCGCTGCAATGGTGCCGAGCGTCGGGCTGCCGGTGATGTCCTGCGCTAGCAGCGCGCTGACGATGTAGGTCGCGACCAGGCCGAACCCGCCCGCTGCCTGGCTGGCGATGAGCACGGCGATCGTGCGCTTCTGGATGCGGTCCCGGTCGTCGAGCGAGTAGGAGGAGGCTCGGTGCACCGCAAACACCGGGTCGCGCGTTGCTGCGTCTGCCGACCCAGGTTCCCCAGACATCGCAACAGCTTGGCGCACCGGACCGCTGCATGCACGGCTGCGCGGAACACTGGGCTGACCGGGCCACCGGCACCTGCCGCGGCTCTTGCGTACAGTCCCGCAGATGCACGTCGGCATCACCCCCATCAACTCGGCCGCCTACCTCGACCCCGGGTACCTGCGGTCGTTCGCCCAACAGCTCGAGGAACTCGGCTACGAGTCGGTGTGGACGTTCGAGCACGTGATCGTGCCGCACGACTACGAGAGCCGGTACCCGTACAACCCCAGCGGCAAGCTGGGCCTCCCAACGGACGCAGGGTTCACCGACCCGTTCATCGCGCTGACCTTCGTCGCCGGGGCCACCGAGCGGTTGCGGCTCGGTACCGGCGTCAACATCGTCACCCAGGCCAACGCGCTGTACTTCGCCAAGCAGGCGTCATCGCTGGACCACCTGTCGGGCGGGCGGCTGGAGCTGGGCATCGGTGTGGGCTGGCTGGAGGAGGAGTTCGACGCGCTCGGCGTGCCGTTCGACCGCCGCGGCGCCCGGGCCGACGAGTACATCGACGCCATGACCGCCGCGTGGACCGGCGAGGACGTGGACTTCCGGGGCGAGTTCCTGGACTGGACGGGGTTCTCCATGCTGCCGACACCGGCGCAGCGGCCTCGCATGCCGCTGCTCATCGGCGGCACGACGCCGCCGGCCATCCGGCGCCTGGTGGCGCGGGGCGACGGCTGGTACGTGATCCACAAGGACCTCGACGACTTCAAGCGCTTGATCGGCGAGATGCGAGCCGAGTGCGACCGGCAGGGGCGTGACCCGGCCGAGCTAGCGCTGACGGCGTACTGGAACTATCACCGCGAGGGGCTCGAAGGGCTTGAGGTGTACCGCGAGCACGGCGTGCAGCGGCTGCTGGTCAATACGGCGGCGCTGCGCATGGGCCGGCCCGAGGATGCCGTTGCACAGTTCGCCGATGAGGCCCTGCCGGCCTGCAGAGAGGCGTAGAGCGTCACGCACGCGGCCGCTGTGGCAGCGGTCTGAGCTACTCGCCGATGGAGATGCTGATGCTGCCGGAGGGGTGCAGCGAGCAGTAGGCGCTGATGGCAGCCACTTCGTTGAACGAGTGCTCGGATTGCTCGCCGGGTGCTATCTCGAACGGGCCGATGGTGTGAGCCACCGAGTCACGGTTCACGATGATCAACACATCGCGCAGCGTGAAGTCGAGCTCGTCGGGAATGACCTCGACGTCTTCGCCGGCTGCGAGAGCGGCGGCAGTCCCCGGCGGTATGTCGATGGTGTAGGTGTCGCCGGGGGGCTGGTCGACGAAGCGCGCCACTACGACGGGGATCGCCGCGATCAGCAGCCCGCCCACCAGGTAGAGCAGCAAGGTGCGTTGGTTCGGCCAGCCCCGGTCACGCCGGCTCGGCCCAACGTCGTCGGCTCCTGAGCCAACCGCCGACGGGTCGCCGGGCTCGAGACCGTCGGGCTCGACGCCTTCGAACTCAGCGCTCCCGGACCCAGCCATCGCCCTGCTCAGTCGTCGGACCAGGTGCGGGCGTCGGGATTGTCGCGGTCGAAGTAACTGCGCACGGCGGCGCGGGAGCTGTCGCTCTTGCCCATGTAGCCGACGGCCACGTGGTCGAGGTGGTTGATGGCCCGCCCCAGCGGCATCGCCTGCGCGTTAATGGACGCCTTCGACGACGTGACCGGCACCGGCGGCTGGTTCACGACGGCTGCGGCCAGGCGTTCAGCGGCGGGCACGAGCTCGTCGTCGCTGGACACCGTTTCGGTGAAGAAACCCCACCCCTCGAGCTCTTCCATGCCGTAGGTACGCCCGAGGATCAGCATCTCCTTGGCCCGGTGCGGCCCCACTAGGTTGACCAGCGCAGGCACCGAGTGCCAGGTGAGGTTGAAGCCGATGCTGACCTCGTTGAGGGTCAGGCTCATCGACGGGCTGCCAATGCGGAAGTCGCACGCAGCCGGCAGCACCCCTCCCCCGCCGATCATGTAGCCGTGGCACAGGCAGATCGTGACGGCGTTGAGGTGCATCAGCGTGTCGTACATGCGGGCGCCAGCCTTGGAGCCGAGCATGGCGTCGAGGCTGGTGCCGCGCTTCTGCTTGAGATCGGCGCCCGACGACAGGCTGCGGCCCTCGCCCCGCACGATCACCACCCGCACGCTCGGGTCGGCATCCAGCGCCAGGCACGCAGCGTGAACGTCGGCAATGAGCTGGGAGTTGACGGCGTTGTGAACCTCGGGCCGGTTCAGCACCAAGTGGCGCACCGGCCCGTCGCCGTCCACCCGCACAGTCTCAAGTTCCAGCGACATGCCCGCTCCCCCGCTCCGGTGCCATTCACGGGGCAGTCTGACACGCGGCTATGAGTTCTCGTATCCCGGAGCGGTGGCTGAAGCCTCGCCGAAGTCGGATCCCATCAGGTCGCCGAGATCGCCGACGATCTCGTCCGCGGGCGGTGCCTCGATGATGATGTCGGCGTCGTAGTCGTAGTAGTTGATGACGTTGGTGATGTCGAGCATGCTCGCGATCTCGTCCTCGTGACCCTCGGTGTCGGCAGGATCAAGATCGGCGAGGAGATCCTCCATGAACGAGCCCAAGTCCACGCTGATGCGACGCGTCAGGCCATCGCCATCGATCCAGACGTCGTAGATGAACTCGTCGGGGAGGAAGTCCCCAACGAGTGGAAGCGAGCCATCTGCCCCGTCAGGCTCCGCTAGGTAACCCTCGGTCATCGACGCGATGTCGAGGGCGTAGCGGATGTGGGTCATCGACTCGCCGTCGATGGATTCGGTGCCCACGATCTCGGCGCTGGTCACGAATTCGATCTGGTTCGTGTTGTCGTTCGGCAAGCGGCACGCACCATCGTCGGGCGCATCGCCTGGCAGCGCCGACGGGCAGACGATCCCCATCGCTGCGGCGGTCTCGGCATCGAAGACGAACCACCCTTCGGGCAGTTCGTCGCCGACCAGCGCCCGCAACTCCTCGGGCACCACGAACTGCAAGTACTGAACGCCATCGACAAACCGGACCTCGAAACCGATTCCGATGTCGCCGCCGCCCATCATTTCGTCGAAGCTCATGAACATCGAGAAGTTCTGTGAGCTGTCGCTCTCGAAGTGCATCGCAACAGTCGCCAATGCACCCATGTCCATCTGCATGTCACCGCGCACCGACCTGCCCGCGCTGTTCTCGAAGGCGAGTTGCAGCAGTTCCATCGCGTCGGTCGGAAGTGCTTCTGCGGTCGGCAGCGGTGCTGTAGTGGCTGCTGCGGTGGTCGCGGGCGCCTCGGTGACGACAACCGTCGCCGCGGTGACGACTTCGTCGGCTGTCTCGTCGCTGTCGGCGCCGTCGCCGCCTCCGCATGCAGCGGCGGCCAGCGCTACGGCTGCGATAGCTGCCGCGAGCCTCGCCTTGCGAGCCTTCACGTTCATCATCTCCTTGCCGGAGCGGCGGCGCCGTCTGCTGGGCACCGCGGACACGAACCGGCCTGCGGCCAGTATCTCAGTTGGTCATGTCCGCCAACGGTCACATATTTCGCTCCGTTGCCGGCGGAATCCGGCCTGCCGGCGATCGAGTCAGAGCGGGTGGGGACCGGGATCCATGCCGAGGCGGGTGCGGCCGTAGGCCTCGCCGACCGTGTCGAGGTCGGCGACCTGGTGCTGGGAGGCCATCGTCACGTCGCGGAAAGCCTGCTGCAGGCGGCTGCCGTCGAAGACTGCCCGCCCGCCGGCCGCGGTGGTGACCCGGTCGAGCGCCCGGCGGCACAGCTCGATGGCGTAGCTGCCCTGGTACTTGGCGTGGGCTCGCAGCGCCTTGGAGTCGTTGCCTTCGGCGGCTTCGCGCAGCAGCCCGATGGTGTCGTCGATGAGCATCTCGGCCGAGCGCACCTCGGTGTTGGCTTCGGCCAGGCGCATGTGCAGGCCGGGGCGGTTGGCTTTGGCGCTGCCCATGTAGCGATCGTCCTGCACTCCGAAGCGGTCGGCGGCATCGTCCAGCCCGGCCCGCGCCAGCCCCAGCGCTGTCGCCGCGACGTGCACCGCCAAGCCGGGCAGCACCGGCGTGTGGTACAGCGACGTGCGGTGGCGGGCTGACCACGGCGAGCGGGCGCCCAGCAGTTCGCCCGAGTCGAGCATGCGGTGGGTGGGCACGAACGCCTGCTGGGCCACGACGTCGCACGAACCAGTGCCGCGCAGGCCGATCGCATACCAGTTGTCGTCAACTTCGATGTCGGCGCGGGGCATCACCACGTGGATCAGGCGGGGGCGCTCGCCGGGTTCGAGCACCTGGGAGCCCAGCAGGAACCAGTCGCCCCAGACCGCTCCGCTGGTGAACGGCCAGCGCCCGTCCACGAGCCAGCCGCCGTCGCACTCGGTGGCCGAGCCGACCGGGGCCAGCGAGCCCGGCACGATCGTGTCGAGATCGGCCCCGTACACCTCGTCCTGGAGGTCTTCGCTCATCGAGCCGATCATCCAGCTGTGCCCCACCAGCACCATCAGCACCCAGGCTGCAGCACCGTCGTACAGGGCGGCCTCGCGCACGTTGGCAACCATGTCGGCGAAAGTGAGCTCGTCGCCGCCGACCCGCGCGGGCACCAGCAGCCGCAGCGCTCCCGAGTCGCGCAGCGCCGACAGGGCGCCTTCGGCGAGATGGCGGTGCTCCTCATTCCAGGCGGAGTGGCTGGCGAGCGCGGCGCCGATGCGCTCGTCGATGCGCAGGTTCCGGCTCGAGCCGTTCGGACCGGCCGATCCGGCCTTGCCTGCAACGTCGGCTGCGCTCATGTCGCGATTCCCACGTCGCTATTCCTACTTCACGATTCCGTCCGCACGCAGCTCGGCAATCGCGGCGGGCGACCTGCCCAGCTCCCTCAGAATCTGGTCGGTGTCGGCGCCGCGCTCGACGGCGTGGCGCAACTCGGGCGTGCCGCCTGCGAACAGCGCTGCGGGCCGGTGCTGGCGGATCGGGCCCACGATGGGATGGTCGACTTCTCGCACCACGCCCGAGTGCTGCACCTGCGGGTCGGCGGCGATCTCGTCGGGGCGCAGGGCCGGCGCCACCGGCACGTCGGCTGCGATGAGCCGTTCGACCACGTCGTCGCGGGCCACGTCGGCCACCACCTCGCCGAGCGTGTCGATCATGTCGCCGAAATGCGCTGCGCGTGGACCGGCTTCGGCGAAGCGCGGATCGGTGAGCAGATCGGGCCGGCCGAACGCGTCGGCAACGCCCTTCCAGTGCGCATCGGTGAGCGGCATCATGGCCACGTAGCCGTCCCGGCAGGCCAGCAGCCGGTAGTCGGCCAGCAGGTTGGGGCGGTGGTCGGCGTCGTCGGCCAGCACCGTGTGGTCCATCATCGCGTCGGGCCACATGAAGCTGACCGCCGAGTCCAGCAGCGACAGCTCCACGTGCTCGCCACGGCCGGTGCGCTCACGGGCGAACAGCGCCGCGCACACCGCCTGGGTCCACGTGAGCGACGTGACCTTGTCGGGGATGAAGCTCTTGACGAACTGCGGCTCGCCGTCGCCGCCCTGCACTGCGGCGATGCCCGACCAGCCCTGGATGACCGCGTCGTAGGCCGGCCGTTTCGAGTACGGGCCGTCGCGGCCGAAGCCGCTGATCGACACGTAGACGATCTTCGGGTTGCGCTTGCGCACGTCGGCCTCGCCGATGCCCAGCCGTTCGGCCACGCCCGGCCGGTATGCCTGCACGAACACGTCGGCGGTGGCCAGCAGGTCGGCCATGACCTGCCTGCCGGGTGCCGAGGCTATGTCCATGGCGAGCGAGCGCTTGCCGGCGTTGAGGTTGGCGAACCAGCCCGACATGCCGTTTCGGCTCGACCCGAACATGCGCAGCGGGTCGCCGACCACGAGGTCTTCCACCTTGATGACCTCGGCGCCCTGTGACGCCAGCAGGTGCGAGCCGCCGGGAGCGGCGATGAACGTGGCGATCTCGACAACGCGGATGCCGTCCAGCGGCCCAGCTCCGGTAGATCCCGTCACGTCGTGTCGGCCCTGTCGCGTCAACTCAGCTGTGTCGGCTCAGCAGGGCTGGCCGGCGCGCATCCGCAGAGGCGACCACGCAAGGAACCGCACACCTCGGACGATGCCGAAGGAGCTGAGGCCGCCGTAGGTGACACCGCCGCCCGCAGTCAGGCCGCCGAACGAGATCACGCCGAGGCTGTTGAGGCCGCCGATGGAGATGACGCCGATGGAGTTCGCCCCGCCGATCGAGATGATGCCGATGGCGTTCCATCCCCCGATGGCGACAATCCCGATGCCGTTGCCCGTGCCCACGGCGACAAACCCGACTTCGCTCAGGGGCACGTCGTCGAGCAGGCCCCACTGCGTCAGGGCGAACAACAGAGCCATGCCGCCCGCGAGCACCACCACCCAGAGGAACGTCAGCCCGCGCATCTTGTCGAGCTCATGCTGATCCATGTCGTCGGTCATGTCAGATCTCCTCGTGGTTGCGACTGACGGTGCAGCCGCGACATGCCACAGGCGAACCTAACGCAGCGCCCCACGCCGCTGCCCGGTCAAGCCATGCGTCGCGAACAACGACCGCGCCACTGAGGCCGCATGCACATGCGCGGCCATACCGTCGGGAAGCGCAGTCGGCGCAGCCATACGATCGACGACGTGGAAGACGACGATTCGCGAGCAATCAGCTGGATCCAGCTCGTTGCCGCGCTCGTCGCTCTCGGCGCTGTTGGTCTGCTGGTATCGATGTGGCTGCTCGGCGATGGAGACGGCGGCAGCAATGCCGAGACGGCGAACGTCGAGGACACCACGGTCCTCGAGATTCCCAACAGCGAGCCGGCCGCCGCCACTGAGCCTGCCCCGACGACAGCAGCCCCAAGCACAACGACGGCGGCCGACGATGCCGATGACGTTGTCTCCGAACGCTCCCAAGCAACACCAGAAGCATCGGCCGTGCCCGTCGAGCGCTTTGAGAGCGTCGCCACAAGCGGTGCGCATACGTGCGCAATCCGCGACGACGGCACGCTCCACTGCTGGGGCAGCAATGTGGACGGCGAATCGCTGCCGCCAGATGGCGAGTTCACAAGTGTCACGGTCGGCAACTTCCACTCGTGCGCAGTCGGAACTGATGGTGCGGTTGCCTGCTGGGGCCGCAATGACGACGGGCAATCGGTCCCGATTCCGGGCAGATACGCCGCCGTTTCCGCAGGCAGCGAGTACACGTGCGGACTGCGGACCGATGGCGGGCTGAGGTGTTGGGGCGACAATCGATTCGGGCAGGCAAACCCGCCTGCGGGCGAATTCACCAGCGTGGATGCGGGCAGCTATCACGCATGCGGTGTGCGCTCGGACGACACCATCGCTTGCTGGGGCGACAACAACTCCGGTGTGGCCGACCCGCCGACGGGCACCTTCTTGGATGTCTCGGCGGGGAACAACCACAGCTGCGGCGTTCGCACCGACGCCACGCTCATCTGCTGGGGATTCGACGCCTCAGGCCGCACGGACTCTCCGGACGGGAGCTTCACGGCTGTCTCTGCCGGCTCGTTCAACTCGTGCGCAATCCAGATCACCGGCGGGGTCAGATGCTGGGGAACGAACAGTTCAGGCGAAGGGAATCCTCCGAGGACAGCATTTCGGTCGGTCTCCGCGTACGGCCTTCAGTCCTGCGGTGTCACGACCGAGGGTGTGCTCAGCTGCTGGGGTTATGACCTGAATGACGTGGTCGTGACTCCCGAGGGCACGTTCAACCGCGTGTCGGTCGGGTTCGTGCACGCTTGCGGAGTGCGCGCGAACGAAGCGATCACGTGCTGGGGCATGAATTCGTGGGGCCGCACAGCGGCTCCTTCCGGACAGTTCTGGGACGTCGCAGCCGGTGGCCTGTACTCGTGCGGAGTTCGGGCGGACTCCGCCGCTCGGTGCTGGGGTTACAGCAACTACGGCGCCAGCGAGCCGCCCGCTGGGAGCTTCAATTCGGTCACGGCCGGCCAAGAGCATGCCTACGGGATTGTCGAGAACGGGACGGTGACCTGCTGGGGCGACAATCGCTACAACCAACTCGACTCGCCCGGAGGTTCGTTCATCGAGGTGTCGTCAGGCGGTCATTTCTCGTGCGGATCGCAGCCTGACAGGACGGTTCGGTGTTGGGGCAGCAACAGCTTCGGCCAGACCGCGGTGCCGGACATTGAGTTTCTGGGTGTTGCAGCTGGCTGGGCCACCGCGTGCGCGATCGGGCTCGACGGCGAGTTGACATGCTGGGGCCTCAACGACTCGGGTCAAGCAGATCCGCCTGCCGGCGGTTTTCTGGACGTATCACTGAGCCAGGACTACGGCTGCGGGGTGCGGTCCAATGGTTCAGTTCGGTGCTGGGGTGATGTCACCGAGGCCGACATGGCCGTGCCGGATGGCCCATTTGCCGAGATCTCGGTCGGCTGGCAGCATGCGTGCGGTCTGCGTCGGGATGGCACGGTGGCGTGCTGGCTGACGCGGGCGTTGCCGACGCCGGACTTTGTGCTCTGGGACTGAGCATCGCGGTCGGTGGTGCACCAAGCTGGCGGGATGAACATCCTGGTTATCGGGGGGACGGGGCCGACTGGGCCCCACATTGTGAACGGTCTGGTCGATCGCGGTCACACCGTGACGATCCTGCACACCGGGCGCCACGAGGTCGACACCATTCCCGACCATCTCGAGCACATCCACACTGATCCCTTCGACGAGGATGCGTTCCGCTCGTCGATCGAGGGGCGCAACTTCGACGTGGTCTTCGCGATGTACGGCCGGCTGCGGTCGATCGTCAAAGTGCTCGTCGGCCGGACGCCACGTCTCATCTCCATCGGCGGTGTGCCGGTGTACAGCGGGTATGCCGAACCTGCCGTCGAGTTTCCCGAAGGCATGGCGGTGCCGACGAGCGAGGATGCCCTGCTGGTCGGCGACGATCGCTCGGGGCCCAAGCCGCTCAAGATGGCCGAGTCGGAGGAGCTGACGTTCTCGCTGCACCCCGATGCGACCCACTTCCGGTACCCGTACATCTACGGTCCCAACCAGGTGCTGCCGCGGGAGTGGACGCTGGTGAAGCGTGCGCTCGACGGCCGGCGGCGGGTCATCGTGCCCGACGGCGGGCTCACCGTCGCAACGTCGGCGTTCGTCGAGAACGCCACCTCGGCGGTGCTGCTGGCGGTGGATCACATCGATGCGTCGGCGGGCGAGGCCTACAACGTGGGCGATGATCGGCAGTTCACGTATGCGCAGATCGCGCAGATCGTCGGCGATGAGCTCGGCAACCCCTTCGAGCTCGTCTCGGTGCCGGGTGAGCTGGCCGCGACCGGCGGGCCGTTCCTGCTCAACCACTCGTCGGCGCACTCGATCCTCAGCACCGAGAAGATCCGCCAGCAGCTCGGCTATCGCGACAAGGTGGACCCTGAAGAGGGGTTGCGGCGGACCGTGCGATGGCAGGCCGAGAACCTTCCCGGTGACGCCGGCGCGGCGACCCGGCTGCAGGATCCGTTCGACTACGCCGCGGAGGATGCCTTGATCGCTGCGACTGAGCGCTTTGCGGGCGAGGTCGGGCGCATCGAGTGGGAGCAATTGCCGGGTTGGACCTTTGGCTACTACGGACCTCGCGAGAATCCCGGGGGCCGGCGCGGCAGCTTCCGGGCGTGAGAGGAACTGGCCGGGGCGCGAGACTGCTCGCTGCGATGAGACCGGGCTGGCTGGGGGAACTGTGACGGCGACGATTGCTGAGCTGGCGGCGGGCTACCGGGATGGGTCTCGGTCGCCGGTGGAGGCCACCGAGGAATGCCTGACGGCGATCGCTTCGCTGGACGGGCGCGTCGGCGCCTGGCAAGCGGTGTATGCCGATGAGGCCCGGGTGGCGGCCGAGGCCGCCCAGGTGGCGCTGACGCTGGCGGCGGGCGAGCCGGTAGGGCCGTTCTGGGGCGTGCCGTTCGCGCTCAAAGACATCGTGGATGTCGAGGGCCGGGTCACGACGGCGGGCTCGGCCGAGTGGTCCAGCCGGGTGTCGCCGGCGACGGGCACGGTTGCCCGCCGGCTGCTGGAGGCCGGCGGCGTGTTGCTGGGCAAGACCAAGACCGTCGAGTTCGCCATGGGCGGCTGGGGCACGAACCAGCACATGGGAACGCCGTGGAACCCGTGGGATCCGGCGGTGCTGCGCACGCCGGGGGGCTCGTCGTCGGGGTCGGGTGCTGCGGTGGCGGCGGGCATGGCGCCGTGCGCTGTGGGGACCGACACGGGCGGGTCGGTGCGGTTGCCGGCGGCGCTGTGCGGGATCGTGGGACTGAAGACCACCGAGGGCCTGCTGCCCATCGACGGCATCGTTCCCCTGTCGCACACGCTGGACACGCCGGGACCGTTGGCCCGGACGGTGCTCGACGCGGCGCTGATGTTCGACGCCATGCTGGGAACGCCTGCCGCCGAGGTCGAACGTGACTGGCTGGCCGGTGGCGGTCGCTACAGGGCGATGCGGGCGGCGCTCGAGGGCGGCCTGGGCGGTCGGCGCATCGGCTGCCTGAGCGATGCCGAGCGTGCGGGAGTGGATGCCGCCCAGCTCGCCGCCTACGACGCTGCGTTGGGAGTGCTGGCCGGGCTGGGTGCCGATGTGGTGGCCTTCGACCCGCCGACGTCGTTCGAGGAAATGAAGAACACCCGCTTCGTGATCGTGACGGCCGAGTCGTACCACTACTACGGCGAGATGATGGAGGATCCGGCCTCGAAGGTGGACGAGCGGGTGCGGGCCAGGGTGCTGCCTGGGGCCGCCATCTCGGCCGGCGAGTACATCGCAGCGATGGTGCAGAGGCGCACCGACCTTGCCGAGTTCGCCGAGGCGTTCGAAGGCTTCGATGCGATGGTGACACCCACCACGCCGATGCTGCCACTGCCCGTGGACGAGGCCGACGAGACCAACACGCCGGCGCTGTTCACCCGGGCCGGGAACTTCCTGGCGCTGTGCTCGACGACCGTGCCGACGGGCGTGTCGCCGGCGGGACCGGGGGGCCGCTTGCCGACATCGATCCAGTTCATGTGCCGCGGCGGCGACGAGACCCTGTCGCTGTCGCTGGCAGCGGCGTACGAGGCAGCTCGCGGCCCGATGCCCGCCCCGCCGCTGTGGGCAGGCGGCTGAGCGGCAGCGTGCGATGACCAGCACGGCCCGACGGCGCCACGGTGATATTCGCGGTACTGGGTGACGACGCCGATCCGGCTGCTTGGCGCGCCTGACGCGGACGGCGCCGAGGCAGACTCAGCCGGGGACTACCCGAACATCCGAGGAGCACGGCTATGGGCAAGGCAACGGTGATCGGCAGCTTCACGTGTCAAGACGGCAAGGCTGACGAGATGGAGGCGGTGCTGGCTTCGATGGTCGAGGCCGCCAAGGGTGAGCCGGGCGTGGAGATCTACTCGTACCACCGGGGCGAGGGAAACCAGTTCTGGTTCTTCGCTCTCATGAGTGACGCAGAGTCGATGCAGCACCACGGCCAGACGCCTGCCATGCAGGAGGCGATGGCTGCGTTCGGTCCGCTCATGGGTTCGCCGCCGCAGATGCAGATGACGACGCCGATTGCGGCGATCGGACTCGATCTCTAGGCGCGTCGCACGGGCGCCGCGGCAGGCACGCCGAGCTCCGCTGCGAGCGCGGGATCGCCGGGTGCCGGCCAGCCGTAGGGTGGGCGGCGTGCTGGCGGTGCTGATCCTGTTGCTCATCTCGGTTCCGCTGCTGGAGCTGTTCGTGATCGTGCAGGTGGCCGGCGGGCTCGGCGCCGGCCAGACCATCCTGCTGCTGGTCGTGGTGTCCATCGTGGGGGCCTGGATGGTGCGGCGATCCGGGCTCGGCGTGCTGAATCAGATCCGCACGCGAGTGGCGCAGGGCGAGATTCCCGGCAACGAGCTCGTGGACGGGCTGTTGATCCTGCTGGCCGGCGCATTCATGCTCACACCCGGCTTCCTGACCGACGCTGCCGGGCTGATCATGCTCTTTCCGCCGACCCGCAAGGTCGTACTCTCGGTGCTCGTGCGCCGCTATGCCAAGCGAGTCGACATCGCTGGCTGGTCTGGCGCACAGGGCAGTCCTGGCGGTCCTCGTCGCTTCGGCTCCCCCCTCGACGCCGAGAGCTACACGAAGGACACCGATGACCGGTCCAACTGAGTTTGCAGAGCCCCACGGCATGGAGCGCGCGCCTTCTGAGGGGCTCATCGCGCTGAAGGATCGACTGCCGTTGGGCGTAGCGCTGCTCGCGCTCATCGTGGCGGTCGCGGCGCTGGTGGTCGCCCTCGGCGACTCCGACGACGACAGCGCCGAGGCCGTCGATGAACGGCCTGAGCCTGCCGCCGTCACGTCGGCGCCTGTGGCAACCGCACCGGCACCGATTCCCACCACCACCATCGGCACGGTCCAGACGCTGCCGCCCCCGCCCACGACAACGGCCGCGCAGCAGGTCGTGACCGCCACGACGGCGGCCGATTCCGACGGTGAGGCCGAGCAGCGCCTGGTGCTGTCCGTCGTGGGCATCGGCTACGACAGCACGCTCAACGTGCGCGAGGAGCCCGGCGGCCAGATCGTGGCCAAGCTCGACTCCACGGGCACCGGCATCGTTCCCACCGGGACGAGGCAAGAGGTGTCCGGGGTGCTCTGGCACGAAGTGCACGCAGCCGGCGTGATCGGCTGGGTCAGCGGCGACTACGTGACGCCGCTGGGCGCGACCGCCGACACCACCACTCAGATTGTGGCGCGCCTCGGCCAGACGCCCAGCGCGGCGAACTTGGCGGCGCTGGGACGGACCGTCGCAGGCGCCGTGGCATCAGAGGAACCCGAATCGCGAGTGAGGATCTCAGGCGAGCCCACCGTGGGCGAACTCAGCGAGGTCACGATGGATGTCGTCGGTCAGCCCGACGATTCGATCCGCGGCTTCCGGCTGCGCGTGTTCGCGACCCGCAACAGCGACGGAACGTTCACGCTGCGCAACGTCGAGGGCACCGTGATGTGTTACATCGATCGCGGCGTGAGCGCGCAGGGCCTCTGCAACTGACGGCACCGGCCGCGGGAGACTCGGGGGCTCTCGTGCGCAGCGTTCGTCTGCGGGTAGTCGCTGCCGCGATCGTCGGCGTGCTGGCCTTCGGGCCCGGCTGGTTCGTCTACGCGGCAATCGACCATCCCCTCGTCGGCACTCCGTACGGCGTGGCACTGGGAGCGTGCACGGCGGTGGCGGTGCTGAGCTGGATGGCGTCGATCCTGACGCGGGACGCCTCCTGGGTGGACCGGCTGTGGTCGATCGTGCCGGCGCTGTACTGCGGGATCGTTCTCGCCGACGTGGGATTCGGCTCGGCCCGGGTCACGGTGATGACGGCGCTGGCGAGCGCGTGGGGTGCACGGCTCACCTTCAACCTGATCCGTCGGGGCGGGTGGCGGCCCGACAGCGAGGACTACCGATGGACCTATCTCCGAGAGCAGATCAGCCAGCGGAGAGTTCTCGGCTGGCAGATCGGCGAGGTGGGCTTCCAGGCATTCAACGTGCTCTTCGTGTCGTTCGGCCAGATGGCGCTCATCTGGCTGTTCACGTCGCCGGTGCACCGGGCATGGCAGTACGCCGAGGTGCCGCTGGGCTGGCTCGACTACGTCGCGATCGTGGCGTTCGTGGTGCTGCTGGTGCTGGAAACCGTCGCCGACCAGCAGGTGTGGCGGTTCCAGCAGAACAAGGCGCGGCTCGCGGCCGAGGGCGCCGAGGTGGAGCGGCCGTTCCTCACCGAGGGGCTGTTCCGCTACTGCCGCCATCCCAACTGCACCTGCGAGCAGGCCATGTGGATCGTGTTCTACCTGTTCGCGATCTCGGCGTCGGGCCAGCTGTGGCACTGGACCGGGCTGGGCTGGGTGATCCTGCTGCTGCTGTTCGCCGTCTCGACGAGGCTTACCGAGAAGATCTCGGGCGAGAGGTATCCCGCCTACAGCCTCTACCAGGCCGCAGTGCCGATGTTCGTGCCCAACCCGCTCAACCCGAGGCGGCGAAGAGCGCGGCTGGTGTACCTGTAGTTCAGCTAGGCAGGGTCGGGCATCTCGGCGGTGCCGTATCCCTCGTCCACTACGCCTTCGGTGAAGAATGCCTCCCACCACA
The DNA here is from genome assembly GCF_028283155.1 of Candidatus Poriferisodalis multihospitum. Taxonomy (NCBI): domain Bacteria; kingdom Bacillati; phylum Actinomycetota; class Acidimicrobiia; order Acidimicrobiales; family Candidatus Poriferisodalaceae; genus Candidatus Poriferisodalis; species Candidatus Poriferisodalis multihospitum. The sequence continues at coordinate 26,392 of NZ_JAPYOK010000082.1, forward strand.
GGCCGTTGGGGTCGGTCACCCACGACTTGTGCTGCAGCTGGTAGCCGCACACCAGGTCGTCTTGATCGGAACGGGCCAGGTCGGCCGCATCGATGTGGGAGCGCAGATCGGTGAGCTCGTCATGCGTGTCCACCTGGATGCCGTAGTGGGCCGAGCCTGGCTGGCCGCAGCCATGGGTGTCGAGCGAGAAGTTGACCCGGGGGTCGTCGAGCATCCACTTGGCGTAGTCGGGGCGCCGCAGCGTGGGCTCGCAGCCGAACAGCCGGGTGTAGAACTCGATGGACTCGTCAAGGTCGTCGACCTGCAATCCGACGTGCATACGCCGCATGACTCGCACGATAGAGCGCCGCATGGTTGGCACGAAAGGACAAGGCCGGACAAATCCGCGGCAGACTCATCGCCGCCAGCCTCGTCGCCACCGGGAGACCTCCATGCCCATTGCGCCCGCCAACACCCATGAAGCGACAGCGATCGAGCTCTACTACGAGACGCATGGCGATCCGGCCGATCCGGCGCTGCTGCTGGTGAACGGGTACTCGTCGCAGATCCTGGGGTGGCGGGCCGGCTTCCGAGAGCAGCTCGCCGAGCGGGGACGATTCGTCATCAGCTTCGACAACCGCGATGTCGGCCTGTCGACGCACTTGGACGGGGTCGAGGTGGACGTGGTGGCGGTCACCAAGGCCGCGCTGGCGGGCGAGCCGTTGCCGCCCGTGCCCTACACGCTGTCCGACTTCGGCAACGACGGCATGGGGCTGCTGGACCATCTGGGCATCGAGTCCGCGCACATCGCCGGGGTGTCGATGGGCGGGATGATCGTGCAGCAGATGGCGATTGATCACCCCGACCGGGTGCTGTCGATGACCTCGATCATGTCGACGACCGGTGAGCGCGGGTATTTCGATTCGGCGCCCGAGGCGCTCGAAGCGCTGACCGCCCCGCCGCCGGTGGACCGGGACGAGTTCATCGCCAACGGCGTGGCGTCGTCACAGATCTGGTCGAGCCGGCGCCACTACGACCCCGATGCGATGGCCGGGTTCCTGGCTGCTGCATTCGACCGCATGTTCTACCCCGAGGGGCTCCCCCGCCAGATGGCGGCCGTTCGAGGCTCGGCGCCCCGAGCCGAGGCCCTCGGGCGGTTGGGAGTGCCGACGCTGGTGATCCACGGGCGGGACGACACGCTGATCTTGCCGAACGGCGGCGAGCGCACTGCCGAGCTGATCCCGGGTGCGCACCTGCTGCTGCTCGGCGACATGGGCCATGACCTGCCCGAGCCGCTGTGGCCGGTCATCATCGACGCCATCATCAGCCACACTGCTCACGCGGAGACATCATGAAACTCCTGGCGTTCGCCGCCTCCAACAGCAGCCAGTCGATCAACCGGCAGCTCGTCGACTACGTCATCGGGTTGCTGCAGGGCGGCGAGATCGACGGTGTGGACCCCGATGCGCTCGAGATCAGCACGCTCGATCTGAACGACTTCGAGATGCCGATCTACAGCATCGACCGGCAGGAGGCCGGGGGCATCCCGCAGCCGGCGCACGACTTCTACAACGCGCTCGGGGCGGCCGATGCGCTGCTGATCTCGTTCGCCGAGCACAACGGCTCGTACACGGTCGCCTATAAGAACGTGTTCGACTGGGCGTCGCGGATCGACATGCGCGTGTACCACGACAAGCCGATCGTGATGCTGTCCACATCGCCGGGCGGCGGCGGGGGCGGCTTCGTGCTGCGAACGGCCAGTCACCTCGCCGGGTACTTCGGCAACGAGATTCTGGCGACCCTGTCGATTCCCCGGTTCGGCCAGAACTTCGACACCGAGGCCGGCGCAGTGAGCGATCCCGACCTCGATGCCCAGCTGCGGGAGGCCCTGGCCACGCTGACGAGCGTTTGTGACTGACGCGACCGTTCTCATCGCAGGGGCCGGGCCGGCAGGGTTGTCGATGGCGATCCTGCTCGGGCGACTCGGGCTCGACGCGATCGTTGTGGAGCGGCGCGGAGGTGTGAATCCCCATCCCCGGGCCCGGTCGGTCAACGTGCGGACCGCCGAGATCATGCGCCAGTGGGGCGTGCTGGACGAGATCGAGGCCGCGAGCCTGCCGCTGCCGTGGACCGAGCAGTTCGTGTACTGCGAGACGCTGGCCGGCACCGAGATCGGCCGGGTGACGACGGGAGTGCAACCGGTCGTGGACGGTGTGGAGCTGTCGCCGGCGCCGTGGCTGCTGACGTCGCAGGACCGGATCGAGGAAGTCCTGCTGCGCCGACTGGCGGGCATGAGGGAGGTGCAGATCTGCTGGGACACGGAGCTTGTCGAGGTCACCCAGGACAGCGACGGGGTCGCGGCGGAGGTCCGTGGCCCATCGGGAACCCGGCAGCTTCGTGCCCGGTGGCTCGTGGGCGCGGACGGGGCCGGGTCGCGGGTGCGCCAAAGCCTCGGCATCGAGATGGACGGCATCGCCAGCTTCGGGACGATGATCAACTGCCAGTTCTACGCCGACCTGGGCCCGTGGACCGATCATCGCCCGTCAGCCCTGTACTGGACGACGAAGCCGGCCCGCAACGTCTTCCAGAAGATCGACACCAATGATCGGTGGCTGTGCCAGATCAACTACGACCCGGCGACGCACCGCCCGGAGGACTTCACGACCGACGTGGCCGAACAGTGGATCCGGCGTTCGATCGGGGACGAGGCGCTTTCCGACGGACTCGACCTGCGGGTGACTGACGTCATCCCATGGGTGATGTCCTCGACGGTGGCGGAGCGGTTCCGGGACGGTCGGGTGTTCCTGATCGGCGATGCTGCGCACCAGCTGCCCCCCACCGGCGGGTTCGGCATGAACACGGCCGTTCAAGACGCCCACAACCTGGCGTGGAAGTTCGCTGCCGTGGCCGACGGCCATGCCGGCGAGCGGTTGCTGGACACCTACGAGGCCGAGCGGGCACCCATAGCCCAGTACGACGCCGATCGGTCCCGTGAGAACTCCCGAAGCGTCGGGCGGATCCGGCGGCTAGTCGAATCGGGCACGGCAACCATCGACGAGAAGCGTGTGGCCCTCGCGTCCTCCGAGCGGTACGGGAACTGGCTCGGGATGGACCTCGGGCTGCACTACGAGGACGGCTGCCTGATCGGCGACGGCACAACGCCGCCGCCGGTCGACGACCCGGTGACCGACTACGCGCCGACGGCCCGACCGGGACACCGCGCTCCCCATGTGCCGATCGACTTCGACGGGGCGACCTCAACGCTGGACCTCTTCGACACGCAGTTCGTGCTGATCTGCGGTGCCGACGTCGATCGTGGCGATGGCGTTGCGGCCCACCCGATGATTCGTGTGCTGCGGCTCGGCATCGACCTCGACGATCCCGGCGGTGACCTCGCCGCCGCGTATGGCATCGGTCAAGCGGGTGCCGTGCTGGTGCGCCCCGACGGCCATGTCGCCTGGCGCGACCCCAATCCGACGACCGCTGCCGCCGTGGCCGCTTTCGACAGCCTGCTCATGTGTTGACGGCCAATCGTCGGGCTAGGGCGTCCAGAGCAGGGTGTCGGCCATGAACTGGCTCCAGGCGAACCAGAACGACTGGTGGCCTTCGATGGGTTCACCGGCGGCGTCGACTGCACGCACCCCGCCGCCGTCGAGTTGCAGCGTGACGCCGCTGAGCTCCACCGTCCCGCCGGCTTCTAGCTCGGCCACGGCCGCGTCGACGGGGAATGCGACCGGCGTGCCGTCGTCGAGCACCACGCCGAAGACTTGGTCCTGCACGCTGAGACGCTCGTCGACGTCGCCGACCGGGAAGATCGGCCCGTTGTCGTCACGGCCGCCCAGCGGGTTGAGCGGGTAGCTGCGCCCGATCCCTCCGTCCTCGGCCACGATCGTCGTGTCGGGATGGGCCGCCTTCCACTCGCCCCAGGTCGTGGTGACCACGGTGGTCTGCGGCAGCACGACGCCCTGGCGGCGCAGCGGGCCCGAGATGGCCCTGCCCGTGAACGTGTTGAACACCGACTTGGTGACGAGGTCGTACATGACCTTGTTCGACCGAGACAGCAGGCCCGAGGTTCGCAGCACGGGCGTGGCCACGCCGTCGGGCACCTCCTCGGTCAGGTACGCCTGGGCCGAGCCGCACAGCGTGCAATACGGCATGCCGATGCGGCGCCCGCCGAGCGTGTCGTTGATCATCTCGTGGATTTCCATGATGTGGCGGGGGTAGGCGCGGGCCTCGCCGCCGAGCACGACGGCGAACACGATGCCGTCGTCGGGGTACCAGGAACCGCCCTCGACGTCGGTGACGCCGGGATTGTCGAGGGCGGGGATGCAGCCCCGGGGGCACAGTCGGGGGTCGCCGAGCTCGCGGTTGTCGATGAGCACACCTCCCCAGCTCACGATGCGCCAGTCGATGTCTGAGTCGACGTCGTCGAAGAACGGCTGCCAGCCGGGTTCGACCAGCGTGAACAGCCGCTCCTTGTACTCGGCATAGCCGTCGAAGACGGGCAAGTCCCAGGCGAGCAGGTGGTCGGTTACCGACTGCCATGGGCTGCGCAGGGCGACGGGGTCGTCGGCCAGCCTGACGCCGGTGAGCGACTGGAAGGCCGAGATGGCCCCGTCGGTGAGTTCGCCGGGAGGGATGAACCTGAGCAGGTCGGAGACGATCCACCCGAGTCGAGGGTCACCCGTCTGGCCTAGCCGGGCAATGGCGTCGCCGCTGATGCCGCCTCGCTGCAAGCCGGACCAGATCATGTTGAGGTCGTTGAGCGCGGCGCGTTGCAGCGGGCCGGTCTGCACCTCGGGCGCGGGAGGGAACGTGTAGCCGAGGAAGTTGCGCAGGTGGCCGGTTTCGCGTGGGTCCAGAACCACAGCGTTCCCGTTTTCGCTCGCGCCGGCGACCCCCGCCGACGTGTCCGCTGTCGTCTCCGGGGCGTCAGCAGTTGCATCGCCAGATGTTGCCGACGTGTCTTGCCGGCCAGCGTCCTCGCCCGACGCTGCGGCTGAGGTGTCCGCTGCGGGTCCGGTTCCCGGTGGCGGCGTGCTCGTGTCGGAAGTGGCACAGGCCGCTGCCAGCAGGGTGGTTACAAGCAACGCCGTGACGGACCGGGCGAGCATGCGGAACCGCACGCGGCCACCCTATGACGCGGCAGGGTTCACTCTGCTCTCACCACCTATGCATTGAGCAGCGTTCGAAGCGGCTCGTGCCTCATCGGTACGCTCGGTTGCGAGCAGTTGCGGGCGGCGGTTGGCGTGGTCGGCAACGTCAGCTTCAGCGGCCGATGAGCCCCGGGAGGTTGCCCGATGTTCCGACTGACATCGCTGGACCACATTGTGCTGCGGGTCATCGACGTCGAGCGGAGCATGGACTTCTACACGTCGGTGCTCGGCTGCAGCGTCGAGCACATCAACGATGAGATCGGCCTGTACCAGTTGCGGGCCGGCGATTGCATCATCGACTTGGTCGACGTGGCGGGCGTGCTGGGGAGGGAGGGCGGCCCACCGCCGGGTCCGACGGCGCACAACGTGGACCACTTCTGCGTGCGGATCGAGCCGTTCGACGAAGCCGACCTGCGTGAGCATTTTGCAGCCCACGGCGTCGAAGCTGGCCGCCTGTACAACAACTGGGGCGCCGACGGGCGCGGCCCGTCGATGTACGTGAAAGATCCCGACGGCAACACCGTCGAACTCAAGGGACCGCCGACTCAGCCTTACGACCCGGCGGTCGGCTACATCCACGCGTCGTAACGTGCTCGAGGGCAAGCGCATCGTCGTGACTGGGGCGGGCGCCGGGCTCGGTGCTGCCATTGCGGAAACGGCATGTGGCTACGGGGCCGAGGTGTTCGGCGTCGACATCGACCCGGACACCGATGTCGACGGGCACTACGACGTCGCCGACGAGGCCGATGTGGCCCGGCTGTTCGCAGCCGCCGTCGAGCAGATGGGTGGCATCGACGGACTGGTCAACAACGTCGGCATCGCTGGCCCGACAGGCCGCGTCGAAGACCTCGATCCGGCAGCGTTCGATCACTGCGTGAAGGTGAACGTGGGCAGCACGTTCCGCTGCACTGCGGCGACGGTGCCGCTGCTAGGTGCGGGCGGCTCGATTGTCAACATCGTTTCCACCGCTGGCATCTTCGGCTACCCGCTGCGGAGTCCCTACGCCGCCTCGAAGTGGGCCGTGGTGGGCCTCACCAAGACGTGGGCTATGGAACTCGGCGAGCGCGGCATTCGAGTCAACGCGATCTGCCCCGGCACTGTCGAGGGCCCGCGCATGGACGGTGTGATCGAGCGTGAGGCAGTTGCCACCGGCACCACGGCCGAAGAGATCAAGGCCGGCTACACCGCACAAGTGTCGATGCACACGCTCGTCGCCGGCAACGACATCGGCGAGGCCTGTTGCTGGCTGCTCTCGGACGCCGCTCGCTACGTATCGGGCCAAGTCCTCAGCGTGGACGGCAATACCGAAACCCTTCGGACCGTTACGCCCTGACGAACCCGGCCGACAATCCGATCGCCCTGCCAGGAATCGATGAGCGCATGGGGGAAGCAGTGGCTCCGGTGGTCAGCCTGCGTCGGACCACAGCGTGGCTTCGTAGCCCGCTTCGAGGTCTTGGTCGATGGCGCTTGGTTCAGCCTGCAGCTCATGCTGGGAGGCAAGGATCTCGCCCGCCGTGGGCACCTCGCTATCCGGCCACGTCGACGTGTCCCAGAGGTTGGCGCGTATCAGCGCCTTCCCGCAGTGGAGAAAGCACTCGTCGACATCGACGACCACGGCCGTTTTGGGCACCCGATCCCCCACCGCTGTCGCCGCACAGACGTCGGGATCGGTCGTGAGCGAAGCAGCGCCGTTCACCCGCACAGTGTGATCGCTGCCGGGTACGAAGAAGATCAAGCCGACCTGGGGGTTGTCCAGGAAGTTGGTGTACGAGTCGAGCCGGTTGTTGCCGGCGAGATCGCCGAAGGCCAAGCGTGTGCCGTCATCGAGCACCCGGGCGAATCCCGGAGGCCCGCCACGGGGCGAAGCGTCGGTGCCGTCCGGGCCATGGGTCGCCAGCACGCACAGTGGCGACAACGCCAGGAACCGGGCCGATTCGGCATCGATGGCCGGCACGTTCTTGTTGGCCACCAGCCTGGACGGCTGGCGGTAGATCTGACGCAGCGCCGAGGTGTCGCTGACTCGTCCGTTCATCGCCCGTCCCTTTCGCCGGCCGCAGTCTTGCCGCTCAGAGGTCACTTTGGTGGGCCTTCGATCCTTCGGCGCTCCGCAGCTCAGCAGTTCTGCCGGACGTGGTCTCTGAGTAGAAGGAGGGTGTGACATGTGTTCATGGCACCGACTGCCGCCGTCGCCCTACCGTTCGCTCATGACCGGAGTGACCCGCCAGCCATGACCGCCCGCTGCGTCGTCCTGCCCCGGGGCATCAACGTGGGCGGGCACAACCGGGTCCCCATGGCCGAGCTGCGACCCAAGCTGGCCGAGGCCGGCTACGCCGATCCCGTCACGATCCTGCAGAGCGGCAACATCATCGTCACCGCCGAGATCGCCCCCGACCAGCCCAATGCCGACTCCGTGGCCGCCGCTGTCCGGCAACTCCTCGCCGACGAATTCGACGTCCACGTGCCCTGCGCCGCCCGCACGGCCGCCGAGATCGAAGCCATCCTCGACCGCAACCCACTCGGCCACATCGCCGACGACGGGTCTCGCTACCTCGTCAACTTCCTGTCGGAAGAGCCGAGTCCCGACGCTATCCGTGAGCTCGCCGACGCCGACCACAGCCCCGAAGTCCTCCACATCGAGGGCACAGAGGCATACGTCTGGGCACCCGATGGCATCAAGGCGCTGCGTCTGTCGTACTCGCACCTCGAGCGACATCTCGACGTCACCGCCACAGCCCGCAACTGGAACACGCTCGAACGCATCGCAGCCAAGCTCTAGCCGTCCCGCCCGGCCTCGCGCCAACCGCCGTCATCGGCGGCCCGGCGCGCCTCCACACTCATCTGGCCACCTCTACGAAATCAATGGAACCGATAGCCCGCACCGTCGCTACGGTCGGCAGGATGCGAGGCCGGGACGCCATCACCTACCTCATCGAGGCGAAACGCCTCGAGCAGATTGCGGTCGAAGGCCGCCAGAAGGCGGGTGACGAGGTGCTCGGTCAAGCCGAACGGCGGCTCGGCACTGCGAACGCCGGGATCGACGTCGGCGACATCGCCGGCGCATTCACAGTTGCGTACGACGCGTACCGGATGGCAGCCGAGTCGCTCCTGCTGCGTCAGTCTCTGAGGCCGACGTCCGGGGAAGGCTCCCATGTCACTGTCGAAGATGCAGTCTCGGCCCAGTTCGCGGACTCCATCCCCGAATTCGCGAAGCCGACATTCGAGAGATTCCGCCGGAAACGTCACTCTGCGCAGTACTACGACGCAGACACGCCACCGCTGACGAGCGAGGACGCGATGTGGGCGATCTCCCTGGCCAGAGCGGCAGTGGACGGCTCTCGCCGAATCGCCGAAACGGTTGCCTTGAAGCCGTTCAGCCCTGACCAAGGTCGATCTGCACGAGCGGCCGGCTGACGACGGTTGCGTGAAAGCTGCCGGTGCCGTCGTCGATCCAGCCGGCCGGGCGCACCGCGTCCTGGACGGGGCGGCCGAGTCGCTCCTCGGCTGCGGAGAGCGCTGCGTAGAGCCGGTCGCGGTCTGGTGAGCCCAGCACGAGAACGTCGATATCGGCAACGGGTCGGGTGCCCCCATCCTCAGACCAGCGGGCTGCCCACGATCCGTAGACGTACGCAGCATCGATGCCGTCGACATCCGCCAGCACCTCCGCAAGCACGTGCGGGGGGCCGAACGCCCTCACCAGCACGTCGGCAAGGCCCCGGTAGTAGGGGCTGTCGGTATTCGCTCGCACAAGGCGGACGTTGCCGATCTTGCGGCTTGTGACGATGCCGGCAGCCTGCGCCCGCTCGATTTCTCTGTGCACAGAGCTGATCGGCAGCCCCAGCATCGCGGCGATGTCGGTGACGCTGGCTTCGAGTTCGGGGTCGCCGAGCAGCCGGGCCAGAATCTCGCCCTGCTGACGTGACCGCAACAGCGGCAACAATTTCGGCGTCGCCGATTTAACGCGCCGCCGGTGAGCGCCATGGTCGGGTACGCCGCCCAGCGGACGGCGCTGTACCTGTCGCTGCGGGTGTCGGACAACCTCTCCTACTTCGGCGGCCTCTACGGCCTGCGGGGCGGCTCGCTCACCAAGGCAACTGAGAAGATCGTCGACCTCTTCGACCTCGGCCCGTTGACCGAACGCAGGGTGAAGGACCTCAGCGTGGGGCAGCAGAAGCTGGTGCACCTGGCGACCGCCGTCATCCACGAGCCCCGGCTGCTGCTGGTGGATGAGCCGACGGCCGGTCTCGACGTCTCGGCCCGCCAGCGGGTGATCGACGGCATCCGCCGGCTGGCGGCCCAGGGCACCGCGGTCATCTTCAGCACCCACTACCTCGAGGAAGCCGACGAGGCGTGCGACTCGCTGGTGATCATCGACCGCGGCCGCCGGGTCGCGGCCGGGCCGCTCGCCGACCTGCTCGCAGCCGTCGCCGACCCCGCCACGGTCATCACGCTCGGCAGCGGCGAGACCGTGTCGTTCGACGACCGTGACCTGCTGGCGGCGATCAATTCCGTCGACCAAGACCAGATTGCCGAAGTGGTGGTGGAGCGGCCCTCGGTCCGCCGCCTGTACGAGCGGGTGATCGGCGCGGACGACGGCAACAGCGCCGCCGCCAGCACCGCCGACGTCACCCCCGGAAGCACCGCCGATGTCTAGAACCCTCCTCGTCACCCGCAACGAGCTGCGCCTGCTGCGCCGCGACCCCTTCCCCCTGTTCGTGCTGGTCGGCATGCCGGGGGTGCTGCTGTTCTTCGTGTTCGACGCGCTCATCGGCGGTCCGGAGCACTCGGTGCCCGCCCTGGCCTCGCTGTTCGCGCTGCTGGGCACCGGATCGATGGGGTTCTCGTTCTTCCGCGAGCACGGATGGGGCACCTGGGACCGGCTGCGCATCGCCCCGATCCGCACGATCGAGATCGTCACCGGCAAGGCCATCCCGATGCTCGCCGTGACCGCCGCCCAGCAGCTCCTGCTGGTGGCCGTCGGCATCGCCACCTTCGGCCTCGAGGTGCCCGGCGGCGCAGCGCAGCTCGTCATCACAGCGCTGGCCTGCGCGGCCACCTACGTCACCCTCGCGATCGCAATGACCTCGCTGTGCCGCACCATGTCGCAGCTCAATGCCGCCTCGATGCTCGGCACCATGGCCGTCGCAGGCGCCGGTGGCGCCATCGCCCAGATCACCACGCTGCCGGACTGGGTGCAGGCCATCGCCCCCGCCAGCCCCGTGTACTGGGCAATCGACGCCTACCGCAGCGTGCTCGCCGGCGAGCAGGGCTTCAACCGTGCCATCGCAATGCTGCTCGGCTTCACGGCGCTGTTCATCGCCATCACCCTGTGGCAGTTCCGAGCCGACAAGCCCAAAGATTGGCTCGGCGAGTAATCGACTCCGAACGTCACGCCCCGCGCTGAGGTGAGACTGACGAGTCGCAAGACCGCAGCTCTGCGAGCGCTCGCCGCTTGGCCTCGTCGATTCGCCCAGCGCTCTCGGAGTCGCGCCGTGCCTCGTCCCGCAATTCGCTGAACTTCCCGGTACTCGGCATCAGCAGCATCCTCCTGTTTGCTGCGCTCGTTGGACACCACCACTGCCCAATCCAGTGCCCCGGACGCACGCCCAGCATGGTCGGCAGCAAGCTAGTCTGTCTAGTGTGGTTGACACGTGACAGGCGACGAACTGTTGCGCATGACGCGTCGACTTGGATGCGAGGTGTTGCGGCAGCGAGGCTCACACGTGCGGCTGCGCTGCGGTGAATGCTCGACAACTGTGCCGGTGCACGCAGGCCGCGACATTCCAATCGGAACTCTGCGTGCTATCGAGCGCCAGCTTGAACCATGTCTCGGGAAGGGATGGCTGAGGCGATGACTACCTACTCAGTGACCTACCGGCGAGATCCCGGCGACGACGCCTGGCTCGTCGAGATCGACGGTATGGACGACGTCCACACGTTCGGTCGGAACCTCGACGAAGCGGCGACGAATGCCCGCGAGGCCATCGCTGTCACCGCCGATGTCCCCGAGTCTGCCGTCGAACTCGAGGAGCGCATCGATGTTGCCGACGTCGATGTTGCCGAGCTCTCACGCCTGCGTGACCAGGCACTGGAGGCCCACGAGATCTACCTGGCTCGCCAACGCGCCGCTGCGCTTCGCCTCACCGAGGCCGGCGTCTCGCGCCGTGATGCGGCCCGTCTCCTGGGCGTGTCCCACCAACGGGTCCAGCAACTCGTCGCCGGCTAGGCACGTCGCGTCGAAGTCCATACGAGCTCGCTTTGACTAGGGCTCCCTGGCGCTCGAGGCCTAGACGCTAAACCGTCGCTGCCGGCAGCTCGTCCCACACCTCGCCCTCGAGCTCCCGGCCGCCGGCCTTGGGCGTCCTGCCTCCCCACTGCTTGAAGAAGAACGCCACGCCGGCCGCCGTGCACCTGTCACGCAGCTCGGTGACCCACTCCAGCTCCATGGGCCGGGCGCCGGCACCGGACTCGCCGCCGGCAATCACCCAATCGATGCCCGCAAGATCGAGCTCGCCGAGCGGGCCGAGCAACGGCTCGGCGCTCACGAACCTCACCGCTGCGGGCACCTTGCGCAGGTGATCCATGCGGAAGGCGTACCGGCGAGTCTCCACGCTCACGCCCATCCACAGGTTCGACGGCCAGTCGAGCTCGCCTGCGATCCGGCTCAGCCGCTGCGCTCGCTTGGTGAGCACCTGGTAGGTGTGCTGGGGCGTCTGGCGGATCACCTCGA
>NZ_JAPYOK010000083.1:0-32154 GCF_028283155.1 Candidatus Poriferisodalis multihospitum
CGCCAGAGGCGCTCGTACTCGACGAACGCCTTGGTGAGGCCGGGCACGTCAAGAGCGAAGTCGATGGCGCGGCGCGGCTGGGTTCGCAGTACGACATAGCGCAGCAATTCGGGCGGCAGCAGCTCGACTAATTCCGACGAAGTCATGCCGATGCCTCGAGACGAGCTCATCTTTGCCCCGCCGAGCGTGAAGAACTCATACGGCACGGCCACCGGCACCGGGCACTGGAGCACCTGGCGGGCGAGCGCGGACGACACCTCGTGCGACCCGCTGGCAGCCATGTGGTCCTTGCCGGCGCCCTCGATCGAGACGCCGAAGAGCTGCCACTTGGCGGCCCACTCCAGCTTCCACGGCAGCTTGCCGTTGCCGCCGAACGGGCTGATGCGGCCGCGGTGCCCGCATCCGGTCGCCCAGGTCACCAGGTCGGCCCGGCACTCATACGCCACGGTTTCGCCGTCGTAGTCGGTCGCATACGTGGTGCCGATACGGCCGCACTGCTCGCAGATGGGCTGGAACGGCAACCAGTCGTCGGAACGCTCGGCTCCGCTGAGCCTGAGGTAGATCTGCTTCACGTCTGCCGCGGCTCGCAGGAACACATCGATGATGCCGTCGAGCCGGCCAGACCGGTAGATGCCGCTCATGCGGTAGAAACCGGCGTTCACGCCGAGCTTGTCGAACGGGCCGGGGGTGTCATCGGCCGGCGAGTCGGCAGCATCGAACCACTTGCCGGTGAACTCGCCGAAGTAGGCCTCAGCCATCGAATCGCCACGAAGACCCTCGGGCGCCGGGGCCGCCCACAGCGGCTTGCCGAGGTGCTCCACGAAGTGCTCACCAGTTCCGTACGGGATCTCGTCAACTGCGTCCATGTCGTCGCAGCCGTACATGAACGTCGCATCCAGGCCGCGCTCGCGGGCCACCCGGGCCAATGCGTCGTGGATCAGCACACCGCGCAGTGAACCGACGTGCGCACGGCCGCTGGGGGTCTTGGAATCGTTGATCACGACCTGCGGGGAGCAGCCGTCGAGCGCTTTGTCGATCCAAGTCATGATGTGGAGCCCTCGGCCGTACCGGGCCTCGCAACGAGCGGCGAGGCCTAACCAGCAGGGCCTAGTCAGAAGGGAGTGTGCCACTCCCAAGCCCGGCCGCCGCGGCGGATGTTCTGTCAACGCTGGCGTCGGGATCGCCGATCAGGCTGCGCAGCAAATCATCCAGCGCAACGACCCCGAGCGTGCGACCTTGTGCATCAGCTACGACGGCGAGGTGAATGCGAGCACGCTGCATGCGGCGCAGCGCCTCGTCCAGTGCCACGTCGGGGCCGAACTGCAGCATCCGGCGCACGAGGCCTCGGCCAACGCGCTGGGTCGCGGCGACCATTCGGTCCGCCTCGGCCAGATCTGCGGCGCCACGCTCGGCGAACGCTGCCAGATCGTTGCTGTGCAGCATTCCCCGCACATCGTCGGTGCCACTGCCCACCACGACCAGCCGCGAGTGGCCCGTCCGAGCGAACTGCTGCTCGACTGTGGCGATCCCATCGGCGAGCCGCACGGCCGCGACTTCCCCCGCTGGTGCCATGACCTCGCTGAGGGTGGTGGCCTCGAAGCGCATCGCCCGTTCGAGCAGGGCCACGTCGGTGGGTGCGATGTGGCCCTCAGCCAGCGAGTCGCGCGCCATGAGCGTCAGCTCGGCTGGGGTCGCCACATCAGCCAGTTCCGAGGTCGGCTCGACACGCAGCATGCGGGTCATGCCATTCGCTACCCACTGCAGCGCCCGGGCGATGGGTCGGGCGACGTACAGGTATGCGGCCATGGGCCGGGCCAGCACCAGCAGGGTGCGCTCGGGTCCGATGAGCGCCAGGTTCTTGGGCACCATCTCGCCGAACACCATGTGCAGCACGGTCACGATGCCCAGCCCGATGCCGAAGCCGATGGTGTGCAGCACGGCGTCGGGGATCTCGACGATCCCGTGCACGGCCTGCTCGATGAGTCGGGCGATGGCCGGCTCGGTCAGGCGGCCCACCGCCAGCGAGCACAGGGTTATGCCCAACTGCGCTCCCCCGAGCGTGGTCAGCACATCGGATTGCATGCGCTGCGCTGCGAGGGCAGATCGCTTGCCCGTCGCCGCGGCGCCATCCACCACGGCACGCTTCGCGCCGATGAGGCCGAACTCGATGGCGACGAAGGCGCCGTTGAACACGATGAGCACCAGCCCCACCGCAATGGCCAGCGTGGTCATGATGCGTTGCCCGCCACAGCGGCCCCGCAGACGCCGAAGCCACCTAGCCCGACGGCATTCGCCAACGCAGTCATGATGCGTCGCCCTCCGCATCAACTCCGTCTTCGGCCATCTCGGGAGGCCTGATGCGTACTTCGGCTACACGGAGCCCATCGGTCTGCGTGACCTCGAGACGCCAGCGGTTCCACGTGGCGACTGCTCCCTCGGAAGCGATCTCGCCCAAGCGTTCCAGCACGAAGCCCGCCAGCGTCTCGTAGGGCCCTGGTGGCACCGTCAGGCCTGCGGCCTCCTCCACCTCGTCGAGCGTGGCCGTGCCGGCAAGCGTCACCGGTTGGCCCGGCCGGCGGAAGGTCAGCACAGCGGGCTCGTCGAACTCGTCGGCGATGTCGCCCACGAGTTCCTCGGCAATGTCCTCGCGGGTCAGAACCCCAGCGGTGCCGCCGTGCTCGTCCACCACCACGCACAGCCGGCAATCCGACGCCGCCATGTCCGCGAGAACGCCATCGAGTTTCCGGCTCTCGGCCACCGCTACGACGGGCCGCATGATCGACTCCACGAGCGTGCCATCACGCTCGGCGGCATCGATGCTGAACACATCGCGGACTTCAGCGATGCCGAGCACGTCGTCAGAGCTTGCACCGAGAACCGGGAACCGTGAATGTCCGCTGGTGCGCGCCAGCTCCACCAGTTCCCCGAGCGTCGCTGCCGCGCTCACGGCTGAGATCGAGGTGCGCGGCGTCAGCGCGTCGGCAGCGTCCTTGCGACCCAGTCGCAGCGTCCGCACCAACAGATCGGCTTGGGCGTCGCTGAGCGTCCTGCGGCGCGACGAGCGCACCACATATTCCAGCTCGTCGCGGGTGCGCACGATGCGGAGCTCCTCGGTCGGCTCGAGACCGAGCCCGCGCACTGTGGCATTGGCGATGCCGTTGAACAGCAGCGTGAGGGGCGCAGCGATGGTGCCGTAGAGGCGCAGCAGCGGTGCCAGCGCGAGCGAGGTTCCCAGCGGCCGCGAAACGGCCAGGTTCTTCGGGAGCAGCTCACCGAACACCATCTGGAAAGCTGCGGCGAGCGCGATCGCTACCACGGCAACGACCCCGGCCGATGCCAGCGAGGAACCCCAACCGCCCAGCGCCCACTCGATCAGCCGGCCGACGGTGTCTTCAGCGATGATGCCGAGCACCAGCGACGTGAGCGTGATGCCGAGCTGGGCACCGGCTAGATGGAAGTTGAGCCGCCGCAGCAGCGACCGTACGCCGCGGGCTCGCAGCTGACCTTGGCTGGCCAGAACGTCGACCTGCGAGGTGTCCACGGCGAGCAAGCAGAACTCGCCTGCCACGTACACGCCATTCAAGACGATGAGCGCGACGACAATCCCAAGTCCTGCGATGAGTCCCAGCGTCATGCCGGTGCCGTGCACCCCCGAGCGCCCCAGTGGCCGCGTCCACGGTACCGGGAAGCACCGGCCTGCCGAACAGGGGCGCCGGTAGCCTCGCCGGGATGCGGGTGGCCCCACCCACTGCGCCCGAGGAGTCCGCCGCGCAGCCCGATCCCGACGCCGACTGGATTCGCGCCGACCCGTCGCTGAGCTGGATCCGACGGCTCGGGCCTTTGCTGCGGCAACAGCGGGCGCGCATCGTCACCGCGGTGATCGCCGCCATCTTGGCGACGGGCGCGGGGGCCATTGCGCCATGGATCGCCGGCTTGGCCGTCGATGCGGCAGTGCCCCGCCCCGATGGCACCAGATCGGGCTCGCTCTGGACGCTGGTCATCGTCTTGGTAGGACTCGGCCTCGCCCGCGGCATCTCCACCTACACCTACCGCTACGGGCTCTTCTCCATGGGCCATCGGGTCGAGTTCCAGCTGCGCACGCTGCTGTTTGCCCACCTCAGCCGGCTGTCGTTCGCTTTCTACGACCGGGTGCACACCGGCGAGATCATCTCCCGCTCCAACTCCGACATCCGCTCGGTGCAGATGTACCTGGCCTTCGCTCCGATCGTGTCGAGCCAGTTGCTGAACTTCGTGGTGGCCATCGCGGTCATGGCATGGATCAGCCTGCCGCTGACCGCCATCACGATGCTGATCATGCCCGCCGTCTACGTGCTGGGCCAGCGGCTGCGGCACATCATGTTCCCGCTGTCGTGGATCATTCAGTCGCGCAACGCTGAGGTCGCCACCGTGACGCACGAGAGTGTGAACGGTGTACGGGTCGTCAAGGCCTTCGCCGCCGAAGCCCGGCAGGTCACCGAGATGGCCCAGGCAGCCCAG
The DNA here is from genome assembly GCF_028283155.1 of Candidatus Poriferisodalis multihospitum. Classification (NCBI taxonomy): domain Bacteria; kingdom Bacillati; phylum Actinomycetota; class Acidimicrobiia; order Acidimicrobiales; family Candidatus Poriferisodalaceae; genus Candidatus Poriferisodalis; species Candidatus Poriferisodalis multihospitum. The sequence goes on from NZ_JAPYOK010000083.1 coordinate 4,498, forward strand.
CGGTTGCGTTGGGCCAACATGCTGCAGCACAACACCAGGGCGCACTACACGCCGGTCATCGAGAATCTCCCGCGCCTGGCCATGGCGATGGTGCTGCTGGTCGGCGGGCACTTCATCATCGGCGGCTCGCTCTCCGTGGGCAATCTGGCCACCTTCTACCTGTACATCCTGCTCTTGCAGGCGCCGTTCCGGTTCATCGGGATGCTGTTCATCTTCGGCCAGCGGGCCAAGGCGTCTGCAGAACGCGTCTTCCAGGTGCTCGATGAGCCGGTGCTGGTGGCAGATCGTCCCGGCGCCGTCGATCTGCCTCGGCGCAGCGGCCCGACGGGTGGACCCGCTGGCATGGCAGTGGAGTTCGAAGATGTCCGCTTCGCCTATGGCACCGAGACCATCGGGGGCGTAGCGGGAACCGCGAGCACCGAGCACGACGCACCGCTGGTGTTCGACGGTCTGGATCTGCGCATCGGCGCCGGCGAGCGGGTTGCGATCGTCGGGCGGACCGGCTGCGGCAAGTCGACGCTCGCCCGGCTGCTGATGCGCTTCTACAGCCTCGGTTCGGGCACGATCTCCGTCGACGGTCACGAGGTGAACGGCCTCACCGGCGACAGCCTGCGCCGGGCTGTCGGCCTCGTTCCCGACGAGCCGTTCCTGTTCTCGGCCACCATCCACGACAACATCGCCTACGCACGACCCGATGCCGCCCGGTCCGACGTGGTTGCTGCCGCCACCGCTGCGCAGGCCCACGAGTTCATCAGCGAACTCGAAGAGGGGTACGACACGGTGGTCGGCGAGCGCGGGTACGACCTCTCTGGCGGCCAGCGGCAGCGCATCGCCATTGCGCGGGCGATCCTCGCCGATCCCGCCGTGCTGATCCTCGACGACGCCACAAGTTCCATCGACGTGGCGCACGAGGCGAAGATCCACGACGCGCTCGTCGCGCTGCTCGCCGAGCGAACGACCATCGTCATCGCCCACCGGCTGTCCACGATCAGCCTGGCCGACCGGGTGATCCTGCTGGACGGCGGGCGGGTGGCGGCCGACGGGACCCACGCAGAGCTGCTGGCCACCGAACCCCGCTATGTCGAGGTGCTGGCAGCGGCAGGCGACACAAACAGGCTCGACCCCAGTGCCGTCGCCGGCGACGGCACTCACCGAAGCGGCGCATCATGGTGATGGTCGGCGGCCCGGGCCACATGGGGCCCACTGCGACGCAGGCGAGCGCAGCGGCGGGGCTGCCCTTCGCCGGTGTCCCAACCGAGATGCAGCAAGGCGCCGACAGGCTGCTCGAGCTCGAGCCCGATCACCCCGAGCCGGAGGTCGACTTCGACCACGTGTCGGAGCGCGCCGGTCAGGAGCCGGCGCGTACGTTCGGCCTCCGGGACATGCTGATCCCGCACAGCTGGGGCGTCTCGGGAGCACTGCTGCTGCTCTGCGGGGAGACCGCGGCGATGCAGACGGTTCCGGTGCTCTTCCAGCAGGGCATCGATCGCGGCATCAGCGCGGGCGACCGCTTCGCGCTCAACATGGTCGTGCTGGTCTTTGTCGGCGTTGTCGCGGTCAGCATCCTGCTCAGCCGGCTGCGTCAACGCCTGAACGGGCGCATTGCCGAACAGGTCATGTTCGACTTGCGGTTGCGACTGTTCAGCCACTACCAGCGGCTCTCGCTGGACTGGTACACGACGTCCAAGTCCGGGGTGCTGCTGAGCCGGATGACCTCCGACATGGAGTACGTGGCGCTGCTCATCAACGAGGGCATCGTGAACCTGCTGATCCAGGTGCTCACGGTGGGCGTCGTGACCGCGGTGCTGTTCAACTACAGCCCGTTCTTGGCAGTGATCCTGCTCGGGGGCATCATCCCGCCGCTGGTGGCGCTGACGCTGTGGTTCCGGGCGCGCAGCGAGAAGGGCTACGCCGAGATCCGCGACCGCATCGCCGACGTGCTGGCCGACCTGTCGGAGAATCTGGCGGGGATCCGTGTGATCGCAGCCACAGGACGTCGCCTGGAGAACGCAGTGCGGCACCGGAAGGTGACCGCTCGTTTCCGCGACGCCAACCTGTCGATGTCCAGGGTTCAAGCGATCTATGGACCCAGCACCGAGGCAATCGGCATTGCTGCCCAGGGGCTGGTGCTGGCGATCGGCGGGGCGATGGTGCTGGACGGCAGCCTCACCATCGGGGAGCTGGGCGCGTTCGTGCTGTATGTCACGACGCTCTTCGCCCCAATCCAGCAGCTCGCTCAGCTCTACAGCACCTACCAGCAGGGCCAGTCCGGTCTCCGCAAGATCAGCCAAGTCCTCGCGACGCAGCCGACCGTGCGCCAGCGTCCAGACGCTGCTGAGCTTCCACCGGTCACCGGTCACATCCGGCTCGAGAACGTGTCGTTCGCCTACGACGACGAGGCGGCGGCAGGTGAGGGCAACGGCGACGGGACGAGTGGGAACGGCGGCGCCAATGGCACCGTTGTCGGCACGAAGATGCGCGCTGGTCAACTCGGCGCATCGTTCGATCCGGTGGCGATGCCTGCGCTTGGAAACGGCACGGAGTCTGCTCATAGCAGCGGAAGCGGCTTCGCTGACGGCAACATCTCAGATGGCGGCATTGCCGAAGGCAGCGAGCCGCTCGACGACGACCCTCCCGAGGTGCTGAGCGATGTCAGCCTGGAGATCCGCCCGGGTGAGACGTTCGCTCTGGTCGGGCCGACGGGCGCCGGCAAGAGCACGATCGCGAAGCTGATCATCCGGTTCTACGACCCGACCGACGGGCGCATCACCATCGACGGGTGGGATCTGCGCGACCTGACGCTGTCGTCGCTGCGCAACCAGCTGGGGGTTGTGCCACAAGAGCCGTTCTTGTTCCACGGCACCATCCGGGACAACGTGGCGTTCGGCCTGCGCGACCGCGCCGGGCTTGGGAGGAGCGACAGCGACACACAGCTCGACGCCGACATCGACGCGGCGCTCGACCTGGTCGGACTGCGCCAATTGATCGACAGCCTGCCCAAAGGCGCAGACACCCAGGTGCACGAGCGGGGCGTGTCGCTGTCGGCCGGCGAGCGGCAGCTCTTGGCGCTGGCCCGGGCGTTCGTGGCGCAGCCGCGGGTGATCGTGCTCGACGAGGCCACGTCCAGCGTCGATCTCAGCACGGAGGCCGAAATCGAGGGCGCGCTGGACTTGCTGCTGGAAGGCCGCACGGCAGTGCTCATTGCGCACCGATTGGCGACGGCGATGCGGGCCGACCGCATCGCCGTGATCGACGGGGGCGGCGTGGTGGAGCTGGGCACCCACGACGAGCTGGTGGCGCTGGGCGGGCAGTATGCCGGGATGTATGCGACGTGGATGGCACACGCGGGCGAAGGCCGCCGCGACGAGACGTGAGCACTCGTGAGTGACGCCCAACCCCAACGCGCAGATCAGCCGCCAGCCCAGCCGACAGTCTCCCTGCGGGATGTGACCGCCTCCCTGCGGAATGTGTCGGTCGTCTATGACGGCACCACCGTGCTGGGACCGCTCGACTGGCAGATCGCTCCGCACGAGCGGTGGATCGTGCTCGGCCCGAACGGATCGGGCAAGACCAGCCTTATCAAGATCCTGTCGCTGTACCGCTTCCCCACTACCGGCACAGTCGAGGTGCTGGGCGAGCGATGGGGTGCCGTCGATGTGCGCGTGCACCGGCAGCGCATCGGGCTGGCGAGCTCGTCGCTGCGCGACCAGTTCCGGCCCAACATCAGCGCCCTCGACATCGTGATGACAGCGCGCTACGCCGCGTTGGAGACCTGGTGGCACACCTACACCGATGCCGACCGATCGAGCGCGCGGGCATGCCTGGAACGCGTGGGGGCCGGTCCACTGGCTGACCGGGCGTTCGCCACGCTGTCGTCGGGCGAACAGCAGCGCGTGCAGCTGGCCCGCACGCTCATGGGCCGGCCGGAGTTGCTGCTGCTGGACGAGCCGACCGCCGGTTTGGATCTCGCAGGCCGGGAGCAACTTGTGGCCAGCCTGGAATCGCTGGCCGCGGACGCCCAAACGCCAGCAACGGTGCTGGTGACCCACCACACCGACGAGATCCCGCCGTCGTTCACCCATGGGCTGCTGCTGCGCGACGGTCTGCCGCTGGCGTGCGGCCCTCTGGGCAACGTGCTCACCGCCGAGTCGCTGTCGGAGTGCTTCTCCCACAAGCTGCGGTTGGAGCGGCGCGATGGCCGCTGGCTGTCGTGGGCGGTGCACTAGCGCCCGAGCACTCCGTGCGCGCTGCCTCGAATCGTTTGCGTGCCGCCTGCGAGACTGGCGGCATGAGCGAGCAGGCTGGCATGGGCATCACCGATGACACTGCGGAAGCGGCCGCGGACATCGAGGCGCGGATCACGGGCTACTTCGATGCCTGCACCAGCGGCGACGCGGCGGCAGTGGCAGGACACTTCACCGATGACGCCGTGGTCTATGACACGAACCATGCACCGGTGCGAGGTGCGGCGACCATCGGGCGCTTCTGGTCGCGCATCGCCTCCAAGTGGCAAGGCGCATCGTGGCACTGCGAGCGGCTGGTGACCGACGGCGACACCGCGGCGATCGAATGGAAGATGTCCGGCACGAGCGCAGCGGGTGCCGACGGCGATGTGCCATTCGCCGTACGGGGCAGCGAACACTACGACTTCGGCCCGCGCGACGATTCCGGCGAGCGGCTGATCGCCGAGATCCGCCAGTACTGGACGTTCGACGCGGGGCACCCGTCCAGCGAATTGGTCGATTACCCCTACGGCGAGCCTGACCGGCTCGGCAGCTGACAGCCCGTGGACGACCCGCCGCCGCGCGGCGACGCCGATGGCGGCGCAGGCGACGACCTGCACCTCATCTATCCAGACGCCCAGCTCGCCGATCGCAGCGCTGCGGCGGGAGCACTGCGACGGCTGGCACACGCCTTCGTGCGTCATCGCACCGACCCAGAAACGCTGGCGGAGATCGCTGCGTGGGCCGAGGCGACCGCTGGGCGGCTCGAAGCCGGCTCAGCACCTGTGCCGCGGCCGGCGGACTACTTCGCCCGTCGCTATGAGGATCCGAGACCGCCTGACGGTGCCGAAGTCATGGCATTCAGCGACCGAGCCTTCAGCGGACCCGCAAATCCAACCGCGATGGAAGTCGACATGCGCCGTGACGGCGACGGCGTGAGGGCGCAGGTCACTTTCGGTGCTGCTTTTGAGAGTGCTCCGGGTCGTGCGCACGGCGGCTCGGTGTGTGCCGTGGTCGACGATGTTCTGGGCTACCTGATGGTGTGCCTGGGCGTTGCCGCCTACACGGCGCGTCTGGAGATCGACTACCGGGGCGGCGTCCCAATCGACGAGCCGGTGAACTTCTCCGGGCGCGAGATCCGGCGTGAGGGGCGCAAGTCACACGTGGAGCTCGCCGTGCGCGCCGCCAGCGCAGCAGCCGACGCTCCACCGCTCATAGAGGCCACCGGCCTGTTCGTGATCGTCACCGCGGACCAACTCGCCGCAGAATGAGCTGCCCCAGCGGTTCGCCCACGTGAGCCCGGCCAGACGGCAGCTCCCCTTCGGCAGCTTCGACATCCCAGACCATGACGTCATTGTCGAGCGTGTACAGCAGGTACCGGCTGTCGGGTGCCCACGCCATGTCTCCGAGGTCGATGCCGATCTCGGGCGAGTGGCGACCCCAATCCTCGGCCAAGTCCACCACCACCACACCCGCTGGCGTGCCGTTGCCATGCAGGAGCCGCAGCGCGATGCGATTGCCGTCCGGCGACATCAACCCTTGCTCGCTCCATCTGTCCGGCGACGCCGCCTGCAGCTCTGCGGGCAGCTCCACTCGCCGCTCTGAGATCACCCCGGTGGAAATCGGGTAGCCCTCGCAGAACGTCGAGCAGTCCTGCGCCAGCTCGGCTTGGTCGTCGCGCTCGCCGAAGCGGCCCGACGCCTCTGCGCAGATCTCCTCGCACCAGTCGTCGCGGCGATCTGGGCCCACAGTGGCGCTGAATGAGATGTCGGTGATCTGGCAGCCGTACTCCTCGCACTGCAGCCGTGCGACATGACCGTCGCCCACCGCGAGCACGCGGCCGGTGCCGAGCTGCAGCGCTGCGTTTCGCCCGTCGAGTGCCATGACGCTGCCCGCCATGGACACGACGACGTGATCGCCCAGCGCTCCGTGCACGATCGCCTCGTTGGGCATCTGCACCGCGGAGCGGAACACGCCGTCGGGGCCGACCACACGAGCGAACAGATGCTCAGTGCCACGCACCACCCCCACGATCCCCGGCGGGCTGTAGGCGGGCAGCACCTCGGACACGTCTTCGGCGATGACAACGGTGTCCCCGCTGTCGATGTCCACCCGCAACACGTCGCGCTTGATGCCCACCACGATCGCCCCGTCGAGATCGACGAGCGTGTGCGGCAGGCCCGGCAGCGGCACGAACCGGGCCTCTCCGGTCAGCAGATCGAGCTGGTACAGGAAGCCGCGGATGTCGCCCGTCGGGTCACCGGCGAGCGTGGCGATCATCTCGGCGGCGGGACGTGCGGGCGGCAGCTCGCCGACGGCTGCGTCGAGCGCAGTCGGCGGTGGCAGCGTCGTGCGCGGGGGCTGCGCCGGTGCCGTCGTGGTCGTCGTCGCGGGGGTTTCGGTCGTGGTGGTCGCAGGCGTCAGTGCGGCATCGGGCTCGCCGTCGCTGCGTACCCACGCCACGACCAGCGCAGCCACGGCCAAGGCCGCGGCGAGGCTTGCGAACACGGCCAAGCGCGGCGCCGAAGACGGCCGTCGCTCCACCACCGTCTCCTGCACACTGGCGAAATCGGCGCCGCCCTCCGGCAGGATCTCGAGGCCCTGCGGCGATTCCGGACCTTGGGGCGGTTCGGTCATGCTCACCGCTTCACATTCTGTGCCGCCCGCTGGGCCTGCGTTTCCCGATGGCCCCGAGCAAGGTACAGCGCGCTACCAAGACGTGGCGTTCTGGGCAAGTTCCCGGAATGGCGTAGCCGGATCGGGGCCGGGCTCTCTGGGCAGGCCCAGCACCCGCTCGCCGAGGATGTTCCGCTGGATCTCGTCGGTGCCGCCATAGATCGACGGCGCCGGCGAGAAGACCGTCATCTCCTGCATCACGCCGCTGGTCGCGGCTTCGTCGCCCCACAGGGTCATGTCCGCGCCGAGGATGGTGCTCGCGAGCGACCGGGCGCGGCGCAGGGCCGCTGTCATGCGCAGCTTCGCCAAGTTGCCCTCGCCGCCGGTGCGCTGGGACTTCTGTCGACTGCGCATTGCCGACAACCGCATCACTTCGAGATCGGTGTGCAGCGCTGCGAGTTCTTGGCGGACCACCGGGTCACCGCCACGGCCGCGGGTGCGAGCCTCCTCGCTGAGCTGGTTGAACGTGCCAGGGCCCACTCCCCCAGCCGCCAGCGGGAGTCGCTTGCCGCGGAACGTGCCGGCTGGCCGGTCGAGGTGGCCGGCAACGGAGCCAGGATGGGCCGCTGCGAACGCGAGCCCGTGGCTGCCGCCGATGCCCGCTCGCTCAACCATGAGCGTGGTGTTGGTCACGCGCCAGCCGTCGTTCAGCTCGCCGATGACATTCGCGTGGGGCACCCGAGCCCCGTCGATGAACACCTCGTTGAACAGCGACCGGCCGGTCATCTCGCGCAGCGGCCGAACCTCCACGCCGTCCTGATCCATCTCGAAGGCGAACCATGTGAGGCCCCGGTGCTTGGGAGCTTCGGGGTCGGTGCGCGCCACGAGCATGCCCAAGTCGGCATGGGCACCTTCGGAGGTCCACACTTTCTGCCCGGTGACGATCCACTCGTCGCCGTCGCGGATGGCCTTGGTCTGCAGACCGGCGAGGTCGCTACCCGCTCCGGGCTCCGAGAAGAGCTGGCACCACGATTCGGTGCCATTCAGAATGGCCGGCACGAAGCGCTCGATCTGTTCGGGTGTGCCGTGCTCGAGGACGGTGGGCGCCGCCAGCAACATGCCCAGCCCCGCCGGTGCTCCGATGGCACCAGCGGCACGCATCGCTTCGACCAGCATCCGTGTCTCGCTGCGACCCCAGCCCCGGCCGTGCGGCTCGGGCAGCGTCGGGTTCGACAGCTTGGCGGCAGCGAGCCGCTGCCACCATTCCTGCACGCTGGCTTCGGGATCCCAGTTGTCCGCGAGCCAGGCATCGAGCTCGGATCTGAGCTCGTCGCCCGACGTTGGGCTCGCAGATGCCCGCCGCTCGCTCATGGCGGCGAACCCTACCCCCGCCCGATGCTCAGGCTTCGGTCGCAAAGCGGAGCCTGCATCACGTTTCCTCCGCAAAGCGGAGGAAGATCGCCGTCGTCGGGGCGAAGAACAGTCGCCACGCTTGCAGGATCCCTCCGTTGGGGCCACAGATCAGGCGCGTTTCAGTGTCGGCGGGCAGCTCCACGACCACTCTGGGGCTGAAGATCCACAGCAGTTGCAAACGCAGCGTGTAGCTGCCCGGACGCAGTACGAAGTGCTCGGTCTGGTCGTCGCGGATCTGCCCGACTCGCTGGTTCTCAATGAGAACTTGATAGCTGCGGATGGTGTCCCGGTAGTGATGGATGCGCTCCAGCACGAGTTCGGCGGTCGCCCCTTCCGGCGCGTCGGTCCCAGCGTCGGTTGCGTCGTCGTCATCGACAACCTCGGGCATTCCCAGGGGCGTGCGCGGGGCCTTGGCATTGTGGTCGGCCATACCGCGCCGCATTCGATCCCATACCGAACGGCGCTCCTCCTCAGCCATCGGACCTCCCGCCGGGCGGCGCAGCGGCGAACGCACCGCCGCGCCCAGCCGGCAGCCCGCCTTCCCCGGCAAGCATCGCCTCGACGACGACGGCAATGCCATCATCCTCGTTGCTCGGTGCGACCCGGTCGGCCGCATCGCGGACCGAGTCGGGAGCATTGGACATCGCAACCGCCTGGCCGGCCCAGCGCAGCATGTCGATGTCGTTCAGCCCGTCGCCGAATGCCAGCACGTCTGCGGCGTCGAAGCCGTAGCGCTGGCAGATGATCTCCAGCCCTGCCGATTTGCTCACCCCAGCCGCCGCGATCTCTGCCATATCCAAGCCAGACGGGCGAATCTCGGTGCCGAGCGGCATGTCCGGCGACAGCTCGTCGATGATCGCCAGCGTGTCGACACTCGGCGCATGCACCAGCCACGTCAGGACAGGCCCATCCACGGCGCTGAGAGCATCGTCGACGCGGTCAACGCTGATGTCTGCAAGCAGGTCGACGGGCATGACAGGGGCGAAGTCGTGCTCCCACACGTGCCGGCCATCGGCCATGTCGAGCCCGAGCCGTACGTCGGGCACCAGCTTGCGGGCAATCTCCGCCGCCTCCATGGCCTCGATGTGCGTCATCGCGCGATCGGCGATCTGCTCGCCCGCGACGGCATCCATCACCACCGCCCCATTGAGACACACCGCGTACGACACGCCCGACGCCTGGCGCACGACCGACTGGGCCTGCGGCCACGGGCGGCCGGTGGCCAAGGCGGTGATGACGCCCGCCTCGGCAAGCGCACGCAGCGCCGAAGCAGTCCGCTCGGTGAGCACGCCTTGGCGGTTGATCAGCGTGCCGTCCACATCGAACGCTGCCAGCCGCGGCAGGCCGGCCCGAGGCCTGGCCGGAGCCTTGCGCGGCGGTGTGGTCATGCCCTGCACGGTAGAGGGCCGGTGTGACACGCGGCATGCCTATTTCGGCCCCGCTCGCTCAGTCGAGGTAGGCAGCCGTTGCAGTGGCAGTCTGCAGCAGCCGGTCGGCGTCGCCAGCGGTTTCGAAGATCCGGGTGCGGGTCGTCACTAGGTGATCGGTGCGTGCGAGCGTTTCGCCGTCGACGCGAAACGGTCCGCCGCGGCCCGGCGCCAAGTAATGCACGTCGGCGAACACACAGCGTGATGTGCGCTCGCCGCCAGCCGCCATGCGGGCAAGGTGGTTCGCCATGACCTCGGCCACCACGATCGACGCACCCCCTTGCAGTGAGCCGAACGAGTTGCGGATGCGGTTGTGCATAGGCAGTTCGATGCGCGGCTCGCCGGGCACCGGGGTGATCCGCAAGTAGTCATCGAGGGCGGGCCTTGGGTTCAGCTCGTGATCCTCCCGGTAGTCCACCGTGTTCTCGCGCGCCGTGGAATCCACGACCGGCGTGTCGTCGCGCCGGGGCAGGCGGGCGTAGGTACACGTCGAGCGCGCAATCTCGGTGCCAGATTCGTCGGTCACCGAGGTTTCAGTGACGACTTGGTTCCGTCCGACTCGCAGCGGCGAGCACCGAGCGGTCACCACCTCGCCCTCAGCCCGGGCAGCAAGCACCGTCGATAGGTGCAGCGTGGCTGACCAGTCGGGCGTCACCTGCAGCACCGCGTGATGTCCCGCCACCGAATCCACCAGCGTGGCTACGGCGCCGAGCCGCAGCCAGCCCCCCTCGGCCAGAGGACCGTCGGCAAGATCGTCGAGGACCGGCATGGTTGCCGTCAGCGTGCCGTCACCCCTCATCTGATGGCTGAGGCGCAGGTGCCGGAGGATGTGGTTCTGCGGCGGGTACCGAGCGGGCGGCCGCACCGGCCCGTCGGCCGGCGAGGACGCGGCGGGGCTCATGCGGCGCGCTCTTCCGCCAGTCGGCGCAGGGCGTCCCACAGCTTCGTCGTGGCATCGGCCAACTCGTCGCTCCCGCCGCCGTTTCCGATGACGAAGTTGGATACCTCGCGCCGCTGCTCATCCGTTGCCTGGGACGCCAGTCGCGCCTTGGCATCGTCGGAGGTCATGCCGCGCTCGATGAGCCGCTCCAGCCGTATGTCGGGCGGCGCCTCGACAGTGACCACGATCTCGTAGGGGAAGCGGGTATTGCGGCCCAGCGTGCTCTCGGTGAGCACGGCCATGTCGAGCACAACGACGTCGGTTGTGCCAGCCGCCCCGATGGATTCGATCCGTTCGTCGAGGAGTTCGTTGATCGCCGGGTGGCTGATCTCGTTGAGAGCTGCGAGCTCGTCAGGATCGTTGAACACGATCGATGCGAGCGCGGGACGGTCGATGCCGCCATCGGGACCTGCCAGATCGCTGCCGAATCGCTCGAGCACAGCCGGTACCGCCGAACCGCCGGGAGCGATGATCTCGCGGCCCAAGGCATCGACATCCACCACCGCCGCTCCGTGACCGGCCAGCAGCCGCGCGACCGACGACTTGCCCGCCCCGATACCGCCAGTCAGACCGACAATCAGCACCGCGCCCCCTGTGCGCGCCTCAGCACTGCCTTCGCCCGCGCGCCGATCCGCATCGCGCTCAGGCGGCGCGGCGGCTCTCGGCGTCGGTCGGCGGTCCGGCGAATGCCTGGGCGATGTCCATCCAACCTGTCGCCAGCGGGCCGGTGACCGACAACACGGTTTCGGTGTGGTGTCGCCGCTGAGTGACCGCTAGGCAGAACTCGTAGGCGTCGCCGCTGACCCTGTCGGCCGCATCCTCCGGACCCCACGTCCATACGTCTCCGCTCGGGGCATCCAGCTCGACACGTACTGGTCCGTCGGGCACCTCGAGGCCCCGATTCGCGTAGCTCCAGCCGCGCGTGCTCACCCCGATGTGGGCAACATGGCGGAGCCGATCGGTGCGTGGCAACTCCCGGCCGTGGGTGTCGGCCACGTCATGCCCGTGCGACCACGTCTCCATGAGCCGGGCGGTCACGAACGACAGGGCCCCCATGGACGGTCCGAACCAGGGAATCCGGTCCTTGGGATCGAGCGGGCGCACGGCATCCAGCATCTTGGATCGTTCAGCGCACAGCCAGTCCCAGATCTCCGCTCCGGACATGGAGGCGAAGTCGAACCCGGCTGCGGTGTGCAGATCCATTTCGCCACGCGCCGCAGCTGCCTTGAAGTCGTCGAAGTGCTCAGGATCGACCACGGCCACCGTTGCCACCCAGTCGGTCATGCCCAGATGCACCATCGTCTCGCGGCTGTCCCAGCCCTCAGCAGGTGTGGGCAGGCGCCACTGCTCCTCGCTGAGGTCACCGACCACGTCGCCGAGCGCGTCGTTCTCTGCCTGAAGGTCGTCGCAGATGCCGTCCATGGGTGGGGACACTACCCGCACGGCTCAGAGCGATTCCGTGGTTACCGCCTCCTCCGTCGGGGACGAACGCGCGACCGCGGCTGACTATCTTGCGCTCGATGGCCAGCGCGCTGGAATCCCGCAGCACGAGCGACGCCAATGCCGTGCTGTGGCGGCCCGATGACCGGCGGCGGCGCTCGACGCAACTCTGGCAGTTCGCCGAACAGGTGGGAATCGGGCTCGACCGCAACGCCTATGCGGATCTGCACGCGTGGTCCGTGCAGCATCCAGGAGCGTTCTGGCGCGCCGTGTGGGAGTTCTGCGACGGCATCGGCGAGCTCGGCCCGGACTTCGTCTCCGCAGGATCGCGCGCTGGTGCTGGCCCGGCGGCAGGCGCCGGCGCTACGCCAGGCCCTGGTCTGGAGTTCTTTGCCGGCTCCAGCCTGAACATCGCCGAGCACTACCTGCGGTCCGTCACTGCGGGCGGGCCGCAGCCCGACGACGTGGCCCTGGCGTTCATCGGCGAGGACGCAGCTCAGCTGACCATGACGCATGGCGAGCTGCGCGCCGAGGTGGCGGCGTGCCAGCGAGCACTGGCAGCCGATGGAGTCGGCGCTGGCGACCGGGTCGCCACCATGCTCCCCAACGGCCCCGAAGCGCTCATCGTGTTCCTGGCCACGGCGTCGCTGGGCGCCGTGTACTCGTCGGTCAGCCCCGATTTCGGCATCGACGGCGTGCTCGACCGCTTCGGCCAGATCTCCCCGACCGTCATGGTCGCCGTCGACGGCTACTACTACAACGGCGTCCGCCATCACACGGCCGACAAGGCAGCCGAGGTGGCCGCCAGCCTCAGTGCCTCCGGTGGGTCGGGCTCGCTGCGGCGGCTCGTCATCGCGCCGTACGACCGCAGCGCACGCGCACCTGCGGGCGATGTGTCGGGGTCGGCGACATCGTGGGCCGACTGGCTGGCGCTTCATCGCGTCGCCAGCGGCGACGACCTGACCTTCGAACGGCTCGGTTTCGACCAGCCGGTGTACATCCTCTACTCGTCGGGCACCACTGGGAAGCCGAAGTGCATCGTGCATCGTGCCGGCGGCGCACTGCTGAAACTCTGGTGCGAGCAGCAGCTGCACTTCGACGTCCGCCCCGGTGATCGAGTCATGTACTTCACCACCACCGGCTGGATGATGTGGAACTGGCTCATCGCCGGGCTGGCCAGCGGCGCATCGCTGGTGCTGTACGACGGGTCGCCGTTCCATCCCGGTCCGGCGCGGCTCTTCGACGTGGCCGACGAGTGGGGCGTCACGCTGTTCGGCGTCAGCGCCAAGTTCATCGAAGGCGCGATGAAGGCCGGGCTGCGGCCCGCGCAGACCCATGCGCTCGACACCGTGCGCACCATTTCCTCGACGGGTTCTCCCCTGGCGCCCGAGGGCTTCGACTGGGTGTACGAGCAGGTGAAGGCCGAGGTGCATCTGGCTTCGTTCTCGGGGGGCACCGACATCTGCGGTGGTTTCGTGATCGGCGACCCGACAGGCCCGGTGCGGCGTGGCGAGATCCAGGCGGCGGCACTCGGCCTCGATGTCGACGTGGCCGATGCCGACGGCGCGCCGCTCGGTGCCGGCACGCAGGGCGAGCTGGTGTGCCGCAACGCGTTCGTGTCCATGCCGCTGTGCTTCTGGGACGACCCTGACGACGCGCGCTACCGGTCTGCGTACTTCGAACGATTTGAAGGCGTGTGGCACCACGGCGACTTCGCTGAATGGACGTCCGCCGGCGGCATGATCATCAGCGGCCGATCCGACGCCACGCTGAATCCCGGCGGGGTGCGCATCGGCACTGCGGAGATCTACCGCCAGGTCGACCAGATCGACGAGGTGCTCGAGAGCGTAGTCATCGGCCAGCGAGTGCCTGCCGGCGGCGGAGCCGCAGCCAGCAGCGACACGCGGGTCGTGCTGTTCGTGAAGCTGCGCGAGGGCCTGAAGCTCGATGACGAGCTGATCGCCAGGATCCGCTTACAGATTCGTTCGGGAGCATCGCCCCGGCATGTGCCCGCAGTGATCGCCCAAGTGCCGGCAATCCCGCGTACCCGTTCCGGCAAGCTGGTGGAGCTGGCGATTCGAGACGTCGTGGAGGGCCGACCGGTGGCCAACGTCGAGGCCATCGACGACCCCGCCGTGCTCGACCACTTCGCCGATCATCCTGCGCTCAGGCAGCTCAGGCAGTAATGCGAGCACGTTCATGGAACGGTGAACAATCCGATGTCCGGCGCGGATGGCTTCCTATTCTGGTCGCAAGGTCATCGGCGACCTTGCCGTCGCTGCCCGTCGAGAGCCAAGGGAGGCTCGTTGCATGACTCTGGCCAAGCCCGTAGCGATCTATCTCAAGCTGGTTGCCGCCGCGGTGGTGGTCAACTTCTTCGTCTACCCCTTCTACGGACCCGGCGAGAGTCCCGACGATCCGGCAAACCTCGATGTATGGCTCGTCTTGAACTGGTTCATGGCGGCGGCACTGGTGGCGGCGCTGCTCACGACATGGCAGCGACGCGCAGCGAATCCGCACGATCGCAACGCCCGAGCCATGTTCGTGGCCACGGTCGTCATGACCATCGCCTTCGTGCCTAACTGGTTCTCGGCGACATGGGCGCACGGGGGCAATGGCACCATTTGGCACATCATCGACACCACGATGCCCGTGCTGTTGTGGATCGAAGGGCACCGCCTCTGGAAGGCCTCCTAGCCCCGCCAAGGACGCCTAGAACAGCGACTCGTCGGTGCGGCGCAGGCCTTCGATCACCAGCACCGACGCAGCCGTCGCAGCCATGAGTACGACGGCGAGCGCCATGGCTTGACCCTGCAATGTCTCTCCGGGCGTGCCAAGCAACCGGAATAGCGCGAGCGGCGCGGTCAGCGTGTCGGGCCGCCGAGGCAGGAACGCCGTCGCACCGAACTCGCCGAGTGATACGGCGAAGGCGAATGCCGCACCCACCGCAACAGCCCGTGAGGCGATCGGAACGTCGACCTCGCGGCGGGTGCGCAACGGCGAGGCACCTAGCACCGATGCCGCTTCCCGCAGCCGGTCGTCGATCGAGCGCAGCGTCGGCACCAGCGTTCGGACGACGAACGGCATCCCGACCAGGGCGTGCGCGACTGGAATGATCCACCACGCCGTACGGAATTCGAGCGGAGGCGTGTCGAGCGCCAACAGCATCCCGAGCCCCACGGTCACGGCGGACACGCCGAGCGGCAAGGTCAACCCGACATCGAAGAGTCGCCGGAGCCAGCTCACGCGGACTGCCGTTGCGGCGTGTGCCCGGCCCCCCACCACCACGAACGACGCCAATGCGCCGATGCCGGTGGCAATCAATGTCGCCAGCACGGCGAATCCCAGAGAGTGGCGCAGCGCTGCGAGCGCGGTTGTCGGCAACATCTGCACGCGATCGGCCAGCGCGGAGAAGTTGGTCACTCCATACCCGCCGCCGGTCGCGAATGACCGCTCCACCAGCGTGATGATCGGCACGCCCAGCAGCATCACGGCCACTGCGGCATTGACAGCGATCACGCCGCGCCGCGGACGGGGTGCCGTACGTCCGGGCGCCCGCCGAGCCACCGCTCGGCGCCGCTCGGCCACACCTGCCAGTGCGACCAGAGCCGCAACGGCAACGAGCTGGCAGAGCGCCAGCGCGGCGGCCGTCGAGAAGTCGAGCCGCGTGATGGCGTACCGGTAGATCTCAGTCTCGACCGTGGCGCGTGTCGGGCCGCCGAGAATCAGGATCACCCCGAACGACGTGAACGAGAACAGGAACGTGACAGCCGCTGAGGCCGCGACCGCAGGCCGCAAGAGCGGCCAGGTCACATAGCGGAACGCGCGCACCGGCGTCGCGCCGAGCACCGCCGCCGCATCTGCGTTACGACCGTCCAGGCCGGCCCACCACGAGCCCACCGTCCGCACCACCACGGCGTAGTTGAAGAAAACGTGCGCCAGCAGGATCGCCCACACGGTGTGGTGCAGCGACAAGGTGCCGCCGTCGAGACCGAAGCGATCGAAGACTGCTTCGAAGGCACCAGCCACGACCACCGTCGGCAGCACGAACGGAACGGTGATGACGGCGCGAACGATCCGCCGCGTCCTCGGTCGCAGGCGGGCCAGCGCTGCCGCCGCCGGAATGCCGACGGCAAGGGTGAGCGCCGTCGACGCGACGGCCTGCCAGACCGTGAACCACATCACCCCGCGAATCGACGAGCGCCCCAGGAGGTCGCCGAGGCTGTTGAGCCCGTCTGCCACCACGGTGAGCACCGGGTAGGCGAAGAACACCGCCAGGAACACGAGCGGAGCAGCGGCGGCAAGTGCCCAGCCGAGCACTGCCGCCACCTGGCGCTGCCACGGCGGCCGGGCCACCGTCACACTGCCCATCGGCTCTGCCAGTGGGCGGGCAGCGGGCTCAGCGCAGCACGATCTCCACCCACCGCTCGGTCCAGGTGTCGCGGTTGGCCTCGATCTCCGCCGGGTCGAGCATCAGCGGATGCGGGGGCACTGCGGTGTGTTCGACAAACTCAGGCGGGAGGGTCGCGCCTTCGATGACGGGGTAGACGAACATGTTGAGCGGAACGTCGTTCTGCCATATCTCGCTCAGCATGAAGTCGATGAGCGCACGCGCTCCGGCCTCGTTGTCGGTGCCCGTCAAGATGCCCGCGAATTCGATCTGGCGGTAGCACGACTCGGTGATGACGCCGGTGGGGGCTGTGTCGGTCGGCGGATCGGCGTAGATCACCTCGGCCGGCGGGCTGGAGGCGTACGACACGACCATTGATCGTTCGCCACCGCCGGAGATGAACTCGCCGTAGTAAGCGTCCTCCCAGCCGGCGGTGACCGTGACGCCATTTGCCCGCAAGTCCTCCCAGTACAGCTCCCACCCGTCGCCGAAGGCGGCAATGGTGGCGAGCAGGAAAGCCAGGCCCGGCGACGAGGTCTCGGGATGCTGCACGACCAGTTGGTCGGCGAATTCAGGGAAGGTCAGCTCGTCGAGGGTCACGGGCTCCCACGGCACCGCGTCCTTCCAGTAGTTCACGCACACGTCGCCGTAGTCCACCGGGGTGACGCGATGGCGCGAATCGATCTGCAGATCCTCGGGCACGCCGGCGAGCGCAGGCGATTCGTACCGCTCGAAGATGCCGGCGTCGAGGCCGCGTTGGAGGAACGTGTTGTCGATGCCGAACAGAACATCGCCCAGCGGCGCGCCCTTGGTGAGGATTGCCTCTGCGACGAGCGTGCCGGCGTCGCCGACTTCGAGCAGTTCCACCGTCACGCCCGTCTGCGCGGTGAATTCCTCGAGTGTCCCGTCGGACAGGTTGAACGAGTCATGGGTGATCAGCGTCACGGTCGTGCCCTCGATCGACGGCTCGGTGGTGGTGGTCGCCGGGGCCGCCGCTTCCTCCGCCGGGGATTCGGTCTCGGGAGGCGGAGCTGGAATATCGGTCTCGGGGACGTCGTCGCTGCCGCAAGCTGCAATGAGCAGCATCGTCGCCGCAATGGCAACAGCGAGGCGGTACGGCTTGCGCTCTCGGTGGGCGGTCATGTGCTTCCTCCGCTGGCATTACCCAGATCAGGTTCTCGGGTCGGCGACGGCACTGCTGTCGCCCTCTCAGCCCCATGGGCTCCCCGGTATGTGTTGTCGCGGTCACCTTACCGTGCGGCTCGGCGTGCGGCGCCGGTCGGCAGTCTCAGAACCACCGCCGCGAGGTGCGCAGTGGTGTCAGCACCGGCGCAGTGGAGATCAGGTCCAGCAGCTCCAACTGGTCCTCGCTGAGATAACGGGTGCGGCCCGCGACCTCGGCGAGCGGTTGCAGGGCGATACCCGTCGAGTGCACGCCGACCATGCATCCCGATGTGCCCTCCATGAGTACCTCGACCGCTCGGGCCCCGAGCCGGCTGCCGAGCAACCGGTCGGCTGGCGTCGGCGGCCCGCCGCGCTGGATGTACCCCAGCACCGTCGTCCGCGTGTCGTAGCCCGTGCGCTCCGCCAGCAGATCGCCCACGAATTGCCCCATGCCGTCGAGGATCCGGTTGCCCCACTCGTCGGTGCCAGTGTCCGGCGTCTCGACGCTGCTGTCGGGAACCGCGCCCTCGGCGACCACCACGATGGACGCATTGCGGTCGCGGTGATGCCGTGCAATGAGACGTTCGGCGATGCCGTCGATGTTGAACGGCGCTTCGGGCACGAGGATGGCGGCGGCGCCCCCAGCGATGCCCGCACCGGCCGCTATGTGGCCGGCTTGGCGACCCATCACCTCGAGCACCATGATCCGGTTGTGCGACTCGGCGGTGGTATGGAGCCGATCGACCGCCTCGGTGGCCACGCCCAGCGCCGTGTCGAAGCCGATGCAGACATCGGTGCCCTGTACGTCGTTGTCGATCGTCTTGGGCACTGCGATCACCGGGAATCCGGCGTCGGAGAGCCGTCCGGCGGTGATCAGCGTGCCGTCGCCGCCGATTGTCACCAGCGCGTCCACGCCGTCGCGCTCGAGCTGCGCTATCAGCGGCGCTGCCCCCTCGGTCTCGAGGCGACGGCTGCTGCGAGAGGTGCCGAGCATCGTGCCGCCGCGAGGCAGCGCACCCCGCATCGCCTCGGAATCGAGCTTCACGCTGTCTCCGTCAAGCACGCCGTTCCAGCCGCGTCGGTAGCCGATGACGCTGCGGTCCAGCTCGTGGCCGGCCGCTCGCACGACCCCCCGGATCGCCGCGTTCAGGCCTGCGCAGTCGCCCCCTCCGGTGAGCACCCCGATTCGCACGGGCTCAAGCTAATCGGAGTGCTCACGGGCGCTCGCGAGGGCCCATCGTCCACAGATCCTGCGTTTGCCGCGAGGCACTCGCATGGGCCGAACGACTGCGAGCCGCCGGCTGCTGGCTCAGGCGAACTCAGGCGGTGACCAGCACCCCGGCAGATTCGAGTTCATCAAGCCGGTGGTCGTCGTAGCCGAGCAGCCCGCCGATGACGTCACGATTGTCGGCTCCGCGGGCCGCGACATGGCCGTCGGTGCCGATGCCTGAGCCGAGCGCCGGACGTGCGGGCACGGCGAAGCCCGAAGCGGTGTCGGCCAGCAGCCCGCGATGCGCGGCCCAGTCGGTCTCCGCCAGCTCGGTGAGGGAGCGCATCTCGGCCACGCTGAACGGGGTGCCGGCTTCGATGGCTCGCCGGAAGTCGTCCACGTCGGCGAAGTCCGCCGCCCACTGGGTCATCTCGTCGTACAGCTCGTAACGGTTGGCCATGCGTGCTGCAGGTGTGGCGAATCGGGGATCGTCAGCCAGCTCAGGTCGGCCCATTGCCTTGAGCAGGTCGTCGAACCACGCTGCGGGGTTGCCGGCGATTGCCCACACCCGTCCGTCGGGCAGCACCAGGATCGGGCATTGGTGGGCGAGGCCGGCGTTTGGCTCGGTCCAGCCGCCTGCCAGCTCCAGCGCCGACCACTCCTGGATGTACACCATCGCTTCCACCATGCACACGTCGATGTGGCCGCCCCGGCCCGTCCGGGCCGCCTTGACCAGCATGGCGTTGACAGTCGCGGCCGCCGACATGGCCGTCACGATGTCGCCCACCACCAGCGGCGGGTTCTCAGGTCGGGCGCCGGTCTCGCGGACGGCGTAGTCGATGTAGCCCGACTCCATGTGGCCAACAGGTGCGTATGCCCGCTTGTCGGCCCACGGTCCGGTCTGGCCGAATCCTGTGACCGAGCAGTACACGAGCGCAGGGTGCGCGGCGCACATCTCGTCGGGCCCGAGCCCGAACCTGGCCATGACACCGGGCCGGTAGTTCTCCACGACGGCATCGCACCGGCCGGCGATCTCTCGCACGAGCTCAGGCGCCCCGGGTGCCCGCAGATCGATCGAACAGAAGCGCTTGCCGGCGTTCTGCTGGGAGAAATACGGGTTCACGTCTCCCGGCACATAGGGCGGAAATGTCCGACTCAGATCGCCGTCCACCGGCTCGATCTTGATGACCTCGGCCCCCATATCGGCCATCATCCGGGTGGCCAGCGGCCCCGCCACCACCCGCGTGAAGTCCAGCACCCGAATGCCGTCGAGCGGCCGCTGGTCGGCGGTGTCCCCACTGCTGTCGCCCATAGCGCCGCGAATTCTGGCACGCCCATCAGCTATGCGGGCGATTGCCCGCGGTCATCACCTGTCGCCGCGTCCCATATTCAGACCGCTCGGAGGATGTCCTTCATCATCAGGATCAAGTGGAGCGGGTCGGTGGGCGACGGTTCGAACTCCGGGGCCAAGTGCAGGCAGAAGGCACGGGCGTCATCTGATTCGGCGTGAATCAGCAGGCCTCGGCAGCCGATGGAGCGGCCCGCGGCCGCCGTGCGCTGCATGACGTCCGCCAAGGGCCCCGCGCCGAGACCCCGTCCTTCGTGGCTAGTTGAGACTCCGAGGCGGGCGAACAAAGCGATCGGCCGGGTCGTGCCCGCCGCATGCGCGTGGCGACCGAAGCCCGGCGAGTTCGCGGGCAGGCCGGCGGTTCAACTCGTCCCAGGCACGGCGACCGTCGTCATCAAGCGCGAACTCGGCCCGGGCTGCTCGCGAAGAATCCGCCGGCACCATCGAGCCGTGGTACCGAACCGGTCAGAAGCGGGCGAGGATCTGACGGGCTGCCTCGATGGCTGTATGGATGCGGGTCTGGCCGGTGATGCGTCGAATCTCGGCGCTGTGTGGTGCGCTGCCGGCAATGGCAGTGAAGGCGGTGTCGGTGACGGCTGCGCTGCCGCCGATGATGACGATCTTGGTCGGCCGGTAATCGCGTATGAGCGCCGCTGTCGCCTCAGGCAGCATCTCGCGCTGGGTGTAGGCGACCGCTGCGTTCTCGGTGGCCGCCGCCAACGCCGCCGCGACGCCGATATCGGGCGGAGACCAACCGTTCGCGATGATCAGTGTGAGGGCGCCGGGCGCGGCTGCGGGGTCGCCGAGCACGCGGCGCGCTGCCTCGGCGGCGGTGTCGATGCGGCCCGTGCCCGTCAACCGCGAAATGTTCGCGCCGGCACCTGCCGCTGAGGCGATCTGAGCGGCCGTGTCGTCGCTGATCGCAGCGGTCCCGCCGATCATGACCACTTCTGCCACGTCGTAGTCACGCAACAACGCAGCCGAGGATTCAGACAGGACATCGCGCTCGGTGTAGAGCACCGCGGCGCGCCCATTGCGCGCCGCCAGTGCTGCTGCGGCGCCGATATCGGGCGGCGACCAGCCGTTCGCCACGATCAGCGTGACCGCGCGGGTCTCAGAAGCGTTGCCCAAGATCCGCCGCGCCACCCTGGCGGCAGTGTCAGCACGATCCGCTCCGGTGACACGAATAATGTCGGACTCGGGAAGCGCCAATCGGACCTGGGAGCAGACATCAGACATCACTGCTGCAGTCCCGCCCACGATGATCACCTCTCCCGGGGACGAATCTCCCAGCAGCACCTCCAGCTCGGAGGGCAGCTCGTCGCCCTCGGTGTAGGTCACCACCGCGCTGGCGGTTCGCGCCGCCAGCACCGACGCCGCTCCCACATCGGAAGGGCTCCACCCGTTGGCCACCACAACGGTCGCGACACCAACATCAAGACCGCCTCCGCTACCCAGACAGCATGCGCTGAGTCCAAGCGACTGCTCCGCCAGCACGCGTGTCAACCCGAGAGGAATGCACCCCGACAAGTCGTTTCCGGACAGGCCGAATGCCTCCAGTCTGGTGAGGTTGTCGAGCTCGGGCGGGATCGAACCCGACAACTCGTTGTCGGAAAGGTTGAAGTAGACGAGCTTGGTGAGGTTGCCCAACGAGGGCGGAATCGAACCCGACAGCTCATTGCCGTGCAGGTAGAGCGACCAGAGATCGGTGAGGTTGCCCAACGAGGGCGGAATCGAACCCGACAGCTCATTGTGCTGCAGCCGGAGTGAATCGAGTCTGGTGAGGTTGCCCAGCTCGGGCGGAATGGAACCCGACAGACCGTTCAGGCCCAGCAGGAGCGACTCAAGGTTGGTGAGGTTGCCGAGCTCGGGGGGAATCGAACCCGACAGGTAGTTGTTGCTCAACCAGAGCGTCCTGAGCCTGGGGAGACTGCTCAGCTCAATCGGAATCGAGCCCGACAGGTAGTTGCCCATCAGCAAGAGCGAGTAGAGGTCGGTGAGGCGTCCCAGCTCGGGCGGAATCGAACCCGACAACTCGTTGTCGCCCAGCCAGAGCGATCTGAGGTTGTCGAGATTGCTCAGTTCGACCGGAATCGGCCCCGACAGACGATTGCTGCCCAGCAAGAGCGATTCGAGGTTCGCGAGTCCGCCGAGCTCGACCGGAATCGAGCCCGTCAAGTGATTCTCGGTCAGCGACAGCGACTCAAGTTTGGTGAGATTGCCCAGTTCGACCGGAATCAAGTCCGTCAACCTGTTGTGGGCCAGCGACAACGATTCGAGCTTGATGAGGCGTCCCAGCTCGGGCGGAATCGAACCCGACAACTCGTTGCTGTACAGCGAGAGCCTGGTGAGGTTGGTGAGGTTGCCCAACGAGGGCGGAATCGAACCCGACAGCGCATTGCCGGACAGCGACAGAGTCTCAAGGCCAGTGAGATTGCCCAGTTCGGGCGGAATGGAACCCGACAGGTCGTTGGCGGATACTGAGTCATTGCTGGACAGTGAGATGTCGGCAACGTGACCGAAGGTGCGGTCGATCGTTATGCCGTCCCACCTGAACATCGCCACATCCGGGCTCCAGTTCAAGGTTGCCTGCGTTTTGTCGCCAATGAGGATCGGCTTGGCAGCGAGCAGGATGTCGCAATCGGCGATGAGCCCGGTGTTGGTGGTGGAGTTCGACACAGCGGGAGTGCCAGAGCAGGAGTCGTGCTCGACCTGCGCCGAGGCGGTCGCGCCGACCCCGAGAACTGTCACCAGTGCCACCACAAGAGCCGGCACTGACGCAGCAACAGCGAACCGGCGTCTGCGCCCAGCCCGACGGCGGCCATGAGGATGTTGGGCGTTGTCTGATGTGCTGGCTTCGTGGTCGGGCAGGTGATCGCTCATGACGAGGTCCGAGTGGGCGATACAGGAGTCGAACCTGTGACCTCTTGCGTGTCATGCAAGCGCGCTAACCAACTGCGCCAATCGCCCGGAGGGCGACTCACGCTAGCACCCTGCCTATATGGCTCGGCCGACGCCTTCAGCCTGCCCGAGGTCCAGCCGGCCGGCGAGGCGGAGACCGGATTCGAACCGGCGTACACGGCTTTGCAGGCCGCTGCCTAACCACTCGGCCACTCCGCCCGGGACTTCGCAGGGTAGTGGTCTGCCCCCCGAATGACGGCGGCATTTCCAGCGGCGTACGCCACGCCGCACTGGCAGCAAAACGGCGCAGCGCACGCCTTGCTCCGCCGTCAGGCACCCCTGCTCCCATACACTCGGCAGCCAAGGCAGTTCGCCGTGTGGCCCCACTGCCCAGCGTTGTCGCAGTTCGCGTAGCTGGCAGCGCAACCCTTGGGCCGCGACCTTCGAAAAGACCCCCGTGACAACATTCAGTGAACTAGGCGTACCCGAACCCCTCTGCGACACCCTGGCTGACCAAGGAATCACCGAGCCGTTCGCCATCCAGGAATTGACCATCGGCGAAGCACTCGCCGGCCGAGACGTCTGCGGCAAAGCCAAGACGGGCTCCGGCAAGACGCTCGCGTTCAGCCTGCCCATGCTGGCGCTCACACCCCGTGCCGCCGACGGCCACCCCACCACCCTCATGCTCACGCCGACCCGCGAACTGGCAAACCAGATCGCCGCCGTAGTCGAGCCGCTGGCCAAGGCTGCCGACCTGCGGTCGATTGCCACCTATGGCGGCACCAACCTCGATCGGCAGATCGAGCTGCTGTCGGGGGGCATGGATATCGTCATCGCCACCCCCGGCCGGCTCATCGATCTCATCGACCGCGGCGCCGTCAACGTGTCGGGCATCCAGCGGGTGGTGGTCGACGAAGCCGACCGGATGGCCGACATGGGATTCCTGCCCCAGGTCGAGTGGGTGCTGCGCCACATTGACGGCCAACACCAGACGCTGCTGTTCTCGGCGACGCTCGACGGAGTCGTGGACACGCTGGTGAAGCGGCACCTGCGAGACCCGGTTTTCCACGAAGTCACCGAACGCGAGGTGACTGTCTCGGAAATGGGGCACCTGTTCTTGTCGGTGCACAAGATGGACCGGGTACGGGTCGCCGCGCGCATCATCGGGGCGAACGGGCGCACGCTGCTGTTCACCCGCACGAAGCGGGGCGCCGACCAGCTCACCCGTGATCTGCGAGAAGCCGGGGTGCAGGCAGGCGCCATTCACGGCGATCTGCCCCAGGTCAAGCGGGAGCGGGCGCTCGCCAACTTCGCCAAGGGCAAGCTGGCCGCCTTGGTCGCCACCGATGTCGCTGCCCGCGGGCTGCACATCGATGAGGTCGACGTGGTGGTGCATTACAACGTGCCCCCCGAGCACAAGACCTACCTGCACCGCTCCGGTCGGACGGCTCGCGCAGGCCGCAGCGGCACCGCCGTCACCATGTTCCTGTGGGACGAAGAACTCGAAGTGCGCCAGCTGCAGCGCCGGCTCGGCCTGCGGTTACGGCTGCACGACGTGTTCTCGAACGACGAGCGTCTCGACGATCTCGCGGCGTTCGCGGCCAGCGGCGACAACGCCAACCGCTGAAATCCGCTTTAGACGGGCCAGAAGCGACCGGTACCCTTGCCTACCCAGCGGCAATCTGGCCGCTGGAACCCGGCCTCCGGAATCGAAGGCCCAGGACGAAGGCTCAGCTGTGGACAGTGCGAGGCGCGCGAGCGCCCCGAACGACGATGCGGCGGCCTGGCCGCTGCCCGCCTCGGGTGCATGGCACCCGGGCCTCGGCGCGGCCGAGCGGCAGTTCTTCGATCTGTCGCCGGACCGGCCGTTCACGCTGGAAGGCGGCGGCCTGCTCCACAAGCCAGTGCTCGCGTATGAGACCTGGGGCGCACTCGACGCTGACGCTTCCAACGCGGTGCTGGTGTGCCATGCACTGACTGGCGATGCGCACGCTCATGGCGCGGCGCACCCGCCCGCTCAGATCACCGAGGGCTGGTGGAACGACTTCATCGGCCCGGGCCGCCCGCTCGACACCAACCGCTACTTCATCGTGTGCGCCAATGTGCTCGGCGGCTGCCAAGGCAGCACCGGCCCGTCGTCGCTGAACCCGTCCACCGGCGAGCGCTACGGGCCCGATTTTCCTGTGGTCACCAACCGCGACGTCGTACGTTCGCAGTGGGCACTCGGCCGACACCTCGGCATCGACCGCTGGCTCAGCGTCGTGGGCGGCTCCATGGGGGGCATGGCCGTGCTGGAGTGGGGCATCACCTACCCCGAGCGGGTCGGCTCGCTGGTCGTGATCGCCGCGTCAGCGGAGGCATCCGCGCAGCAGATTGCCTGGAGCAAGGTCGGGCGGCAGGCGATCTATGACGACCCCAACTTCAGGGGCGGCCGCTACTACGACGCTCCCGATGGGGACGGGCCCCATCGTGGCCTGGCCAATGCACGGCGGATCGCGATGATCCACTACCGCTCCGGCGACGAGTTCGATCGCCGGTTCGCCCGCCACAGCGAGGATCCGGTGCTGCCGCTGCGGCTCGAGCAGCGCTTCGACGTCGAGAGCTATCTCGACTACCAGGGAGCGAAGTTCGTGCCCCGCTTCGACGCCAATACCTACCTGGTGCTCAACAAGATGATGGACCTGCACGATGTCGGTCGGGGCCGCGGCGGAATCGATGCCGCTCTCGCACGCATCGTCGCACCGACCATGGTGATGAGCGTGCGCACCGATTTTCTCTACCCACGACCTCAGCAGCTCAGGATTGTCGGGGCGCTGCAGGGCCGGGGCACGGTGCGGGTCGAGCACGTCGACATCGACAGCGATAACGGCCACGACGGCTTCCTCACCGAGCCCGACCAGACCGGCCCGCCGATGGGCGAGTTCATCGACGACATCTACAAGAGCGATGCGGGTTCTGCGGGAGGCACGCGTTGATCGGCAGGGGCACGACACTGCTGGCCGATGCACATGCCAGCGTGCCGTCGGAGGCGGTCGGTTCAGGCTTGGGCGTGTGGTGGCTGCTGGTGGTGGTGCTGGGCCTGCTCACCGTGGCGTGCGGATCCGGATTTGTCGTGTACCTGCGGCGAACGGTCCCGCAGCGGTGGCAAGGTGACGTGAGCACCGCGGCCGAGTCATCATGAGAGCCAGAACGACATGAGCGAGAACTTCGATCCACAGGAAATGATCACCCGCTTCGCCGAGCGTGCCGAGGCGGTGCGCAAGCGAAACCTGCCCGCCATCGGCGGCGAGGAGCGACGCCACTTCATCCGTCAGGCCGAGCTCGACTTCATGGACTACGCCATGATCGGCGATGCCACTGCCACGCTCGACGACGGGATCCTGACACTGCGGATCGACCTGCGGCCACCTGCCGAATAACCCATCCGAAAGCGGCTCCGCCCCGCCGAATCCACGCATCTGTGCGGTAGGTGCTTGCTACAGTGATCCGCCGCGCGGATGTAGCTCAGTTGGTTAGAGCGCAACCTTGCCAAGGTTGAGGTCGCCGGTTCGACCCCGGTCATCCGCTCCAGAGTTCCTCAAGACGGGAGAACAACATGGGTGCACTTGACGGACGCGTCGTCCTGATCACCGGCGCTGGCCGTGGCATCGGCCGTGAGCATGCGCTGCTGATGGCGTCGGAGGGGGCGAAGATCGTCGTCAACGACCTCGGCGGTTCCGCCGACGGCACCGGCGCGGATCAGGGTCCTGCCGGCGAGGTCGTCGCGGAGATTGAGGCCATGGGCGGCGAGGCCGTCGCCAACGGCGACAGCGTCACCGACTGGGAGGGTGCGCAGCGCATGGTGAACCAGGCCGTCGAGGCCTTCGGCGACCTGCATGTGCTGGTCAACAATGCCGGCATCCTGCGCGACCGGGTGGTGGTCAACATGACCGAGCCCGAGTGGGATGCCGTCGTCGAAGTGCACATGAAGGGCCACTTCTGCCCGACTCGCTGGGCGGCTGCGTACTGGCGTGAGCAGTCCAAGGCGGGCAAGGAGGTGAGCGGCTCGGTGATCAACACCGCCTCGGGCGCCATGCTCGGCAACCTCGGCCAGTTCAACTACTCCGGTGCCAAGGCCGGCATTGCAGCGATGACGCTGGTGGCCGCCGGCGAGCTGGCGCGCTACAGCGTGCGGGTGAACTGCCTGGCGCCGATTGCCCGGACACGCCTGACGCTGCAGACGCCTGGCCTCGAAGAGGTGGTGCGGGCGCCGGACGACCCTGCCGAATTCGACCTGTACGACCCGGCGAATGTGAGCCCGCTGGTGGCGTATCTGGCGATGGAGGACTGCCCATTCACTGGCGGCGTGTTTCACGTGGGCGGCAATGAGGTGGGGCTCTACCAGGGCTGGTCGCTCGCCGACGACGACATCATCGCTGCTGACGGGCGCTGGACCGTCGAGGGCTTGACGCAGTTAGCTCCCCGGCTGAATGAGGGACGTTCGAAGCTGGCGTCGGTGGCTACGGCGATCGGTGACACCTTCAAGGGCTTCGGTCGGCGCGAACCCACCTCGTAGCGCTTGGGTGCTTGCTGCTGTCGCCCGGGG
>NZ_JAPYOK010000084.1:0-21992 GCF_028283155.1 Candidatus Poriferisodalis multihospitum
GGCACCGCCTCCCGGTGTGCCGCCGCACTGGCGGGTCAGCTTCGGGGTGAACGACGTCGACGCTGCCTGCGCTGCGGCGACGGCCAACGGCGGCAACGTGATCGTTCCGCCCTTCGACTGGGGCCCAGGCCGTATGGCCACAGTGGCCGACCCTGTCGGCGCGACTTTCGACGTCGTCACCCTCACCGACTGGCCCGAATAGAGCTCAGCGGAGAGCGTCGGCCGCTTCGAGCGCTGCGATCTCGTCGGGGTTGAGCCCGAGCAGGCCGGTGAGCACCTCGTGCGTGTGCTGGCCGAGCATGGGAGCGGGCGAGCGCACGCCATTGGTGCCGTCGGAGAGGAGCCACGGGATGCCGACGTGGCTCATCTGGCCCACGACCGGATGATCCAGACGCTCGATCAGCCCGCGCTCGGCGAGGTGTGGGTTGACTTCGAGTGAGCGTGAGCTGAGCGAGGGGAAGGCGGGCACGCCGGCAGCTTGCAGCAGCTCGGTGATGTCCCACTGGTCACGCTCACGGGTCCACGCGCCGATCAGCTTGTCGAGCTCGGCCTCATTGGCCTTGCGGCCGGCGGCTGTGGCGAATCGCTCATCGTCGGGATCGATGCCGGTGATCCTCGCCAGCGCAGCCCACTCGGCTTCGTCGACGCAGCAGACGGCAACCCAGTCGTCGTTGTCGGCACAGCGATACAGGTTGTGCGGAGACCACAGGGGGTCGAGGTTGCCCATCGGATCTGGCTGTGTGCCCCGCATCACCCATTCCATCCAACCCTCGACGGTGCACGCCGTGGTGGCCTCCCACATCGACGTGTCGATGAACTGACCCTCGCCGGTGCGCCGCCGTGCCACGAGCGCGGCAACCAGCGCGTACGCCGTGGCAATCCCGGCCGCCGGGTCGCCGAGCGACACGCCGAGCTCGTCTGCGTCCGTCCCGGGGTAGCCCGTCATCGACGCGAGGCCTGACAGCGGCCCGGTGGTGGGTCCGTAGCCCATGTACGACTGGTACGGCCCGTGGTGGCCGTAGCCGCTGATGACGCCCACGATCACGTCGGGACGCTCTGCTGCCAGCGCCTCGTAGCCGAGACCCCATTCGTCCATGACGCCGGTGGCGTAGTTGGACACCACCAGGTCGCACGACAGCGCCAACCGCTTCGCCAACGCACGCCCCTCGGCTGTGCCCAGGTCGATAGTGATGCTCTGCTTGCCCTGGCCGTACTGGTTGAAGTAGCCGTTGGTGTCGAGCGTCGGCGTGTGACGGCCCGACTGCGTCGGCAGACGGCGACCGAGATCGGGCCGGGCTGACGACTCCACCTTGATCACCGTGGCACCGAGGTGTGCCAGGTGCAGCGTGCAGTAGGGGCCCGCCCAGACCCAGGTGAAATCAGCCACCGTGACGCCGTCGAGCGGGCGGTTCGACGGTGTGGCCGAAGATGCAGGTGAAGATGCTGGCAGTGATGCCGTCGCTGTGTCCGTTGCGGCAAATGAGGCGCCGCTGTGCTCGCCCAGCGACGGTGCCGGTCGGCGGATGGACCACCACGAATTCGTGAGCCGTGACGGCGCGCCCGGCACGGTGATGTCTCCCAGCCCCGGCTGTTCGTAGGTGACGAGGAAGTCGCGGGCAGCCAGGTGCGGGTCGGCGGCCATCTGTGCCACCGTGTTCACCGGGGCGAACGCCAGCCGCTCTGCTTGGCCGCGATGGAACAGCTCCGTCACCGGCTGCGCAGCGATCCACTCGCCGAGCCACATGCGCAGCAGGTCTTCGTTCTCGAAGCGACCCTCGAGCGTGGAGAAGATGTCCATGTCGGCCCACTCCGGCCGGCCCATGAAATCCTTCAGCCGCTCCCACTGGTCGGCCTCGACGCACACCAGGAAGATGTGCCCGTCGCCGGTCGGGAAGATCCCCCAGGGGTTGAGTATGCGAGCACCCAGGCGGCTGGGGTTCTCGCCCCGGTACGACCAGCTGATGAACGCCGCCTCCAGCATCCCCACCACGTAGGACATCTGGGCGAAGTCGATGTGCTCGCCGTGGCCGGTGCGCTGCGCCCGGTCGACGGCAGCCAGCGAGGCGCACGCTGCTGCGAAGCCGGACTGGAACGCCGCTTGATGGCCGTGGGGCTTCAGCGGAGGCAGCTCGGCGTCCTGCACGCAGCCAGGGGTGAGCCAGCCCCAGCCACCGCCGTGAATGACCTGCAGCTCGGTGGCTCGCCAGTCCGCGTAGGGGCCGGTCTGCCCGAACGGCGTGATCGACATCGTCACCAGCGACGGGTGCTGCGTCCGCAGCGACGCTGCCGTCAGGCCGTGCGCCGCCGCTGTTCCCGGTGCCAGATCGTGGATGAACAGGTCCGCATCCGCGAGCAGTTGCTGCAGCGTCGCGCGGCCGTCCGGACGGGCGAGGTCCACCATGATGCCGCGCTTGTTCGTATTGATGGCGGCGAACAGACCGGCCGTCAGCCCCGAGTCGGTGCCGGCACTGGGGCCGGCTTCGGTGTCGGGGCGCCCGCCGTCAGGGGCGAACGGCCCACGACGGCGTGCAGCGTCGCCTTCGGGCGGCTCGACCTTTATGACATCGGCTCCGAGGTCGGCGAGCAGCTTGGCCGTCCAGGGAGCCGCCACCATCTGTCCCAGCTCGACGACACGGATGCCGTCGAGACCGCGCGCGGTCATTGAAGCGTGCGGCCTTTGCGGATTCGGCTCTCGGACGTGCCTGATGCCCGCGCGCTAGTGCCGCTGCACTGAGCGACGGCCCTGGCAGCGCTGCAGCTGCTCAAGGCGACTCGTGCTTGAACGACAGCCGCACCTTGGTGCGGAAAGCTGCGATCGCGCCGCCCTCGATCACGACGTCCTGCTCGATCACCTCGGCAACCCGAAGATCCCGCAGGGTCTTGGAGGCCTCGGTGATCGCATTCTGCGTTGCCTTCTCCCACGATTCCTCGCTGGTGCCGATTAGCTCGATCACGTTGTAGACGCTGCTCATTGGATTCTCCCCCGGCGGCGCGCTGTGTGCCGCACGAACGCGGTGTGCCCTACAGTCTGCCCCACCGGAGCACACTGGATCGCTCGCAGGAACAAGCCCCACACCGAACAGGTCGGCACCTTGAACGAATCACCTCAGCGCAACCGAAACGCTGTCGAGAAGGTCATCACGCTGGTCGCGGCGAGCCGGATTTCTTGGGAGGACGCGGCACGTCGGGGGGTTGCCGAGGCCACCAAGACGATCCGCGATCTGTCGGTGGCGCACGTCGAAGAGCGCGATGTGATGATCGTGGACGGCGAGATCGCCCTCTACCGCATCAAGCTGCGGGTGGCGTTCCGGGTCGACCGGATGCGGCCCGGCCTGACGCCGGGTGCGCCAGATGTGGAGGTGACGCGCTGGCTCATCGTGGCCAACCAGACCTTGGGCACCGGTGAGGTCGTCGCCGAGATCGATCGGCTGAACTCCCACGGTCCGTGCGAGTTCCACCTGCTGGTGCCGATGACGCATTCGAAGAGCTACGCGCGGGCACGCCGACTCTCGATGCTTGCGGCCGACCCGGTGACGGGCATCCCGTCCGAGCATGTGCCCGCGGCCGACTATCTGGGACCCGACACGCTCGGCATGGAGCAGGCCCAGAAGCGTCTCGACGCCCAGCTCGCGAAGATCGCCGCGGCGTCGTACGCCGCGACGGGCGAACTCGGCGACCCTGATCCCCTGCGGGCGATTCAGGCGGTGCTGTCGCGTTCCAGCTTCGACGGCATCATCCTGTCGACCCTGCCTGCGGGGGCTTCACGTCTGGTGGGCGCCGACCTGCCGTCTCGGGTGCGCCGCCTCACCAACCTGCCGGTGACGTACCTGCCCGGCAAGGAGCCCGGCGAGCTGTAGCCGCGCTGCGGGCCCGCTTCCGGCGACGGGCCGGCTGTTGCACGCCTGCAATCCGGGCACGACAGGCGCGATCGCGGCGATGATGACGGGCGCCGGCAGCAAGACGATCACGCGCAGGGAGCACGCAATGTCGACAACAGGAGCACGCACGCACGCCGAAAGGCGGGCCGCCGCATTCGAGGTATACGAGCGATTCACCAACGGGGAAGTTGATCCCGAGCGAGCGCAGCGGTCGATGACCCGGCGCCTCGGGGCGCTGGGCACGTTTGCCTTCGACGTGGTGATGGGCGACGTGTGGTCACGGCCCGAGCTATCGCGCCGCGACCGCAGCCTGATCGTGATCACGGTGCTCGCCACGATCGGTTCGAGCGAGGAGCTGTCTCTGCACACGGAGGTCGGCCTGAACCACGGCCTGACGCGCACCGAGATCGAAGAGATCCTGATCCAGGTGGCCGCCTACGCGGGATTCCCGATGGCGATGGCGGCGTCCCGGGTGGTCGACGAACGGTTCCGCACACTCGACGGGGTCGATCGGCTGCCCGAGCGTTCGGGTGCCGATGAGCTCGACGACGACGAGCGGGAGCGGCGCGCGGCCGAAGTGCGGGGAACGCTCACCGCAGGCCGAGCTTCGAGCGATCCCTCCGTGGACATGGCACGGCTGGTCGAGCACCTCGGTGAGGTCGGGCGCATCGCCTATCACTGGGCGTTCGGAGACCTCTGGTCACGGGACGAGCTGTCCCGGCGAGACCGCAGCATCGTGGTCATCGCGATTCTCACGGTGCTGAGCCGCACCGACGAGCTGGCGTTCCACGTGCCGGCAGGCCTGAACCACGGCCTGTCCCGCACCGAGATCGAGGAGATCATGGTGCAGATGACCATCTACGGCGGCATACCTCGCGCCGTGGAGGGCTACCAGGCCATGAAGAAGGCCTACGACAAGATCGATGCTCGCAGCTAGCGCTGCGACGAGATGGATGCCCGCAGCTCGGCCTCAGCGGCGTCGGCGTTCGCCGCGTCGTGCAGGGATCTGATCTAGTAGATCAATTCGCTCTGATTTGGTAGGTCACTCTAGTCTGATTTGGTAGATCAACTATGTCAAAAATGGTAGATTATCTCCTATGTCCGCTGGTAAGACGTCCGAGCCCGCATTGAGTCTCACACCTGCGGGATACCGCGGCCGCGTTGCCGAGGTGAACGCTGCACGGATGCTGCGAACCGCTCGTGCACTGCTCATTGAAGGGCCGAAGGGCTGCGGAAAGACGTGGCTGGCGAAGCGTTTCGCGCACAGCGAAGCGCTGCTCGAGCAAGATCCGGCCGCGTTCGCACTGGCACAGGCCGAACCTCACCGGATACTCGACGGTGCCACTCCCCGATTGATCGACGAATGGCAGCGCGTGCCGATGCTGTGGGGCGCAGTTCGAGGCGAGTGCGACGCTCGAGCAGAGGCAGGCCAGTTCATTCTGACCGGCTCGGCCACACCGTCCGATGACCTCACCCGCCACTCGGGCGCGTTGCGCATCCAGCGACTTGCTCTGCGCACCATGTCGCTCGCCGAGCGAGGGTTGTCCACTCAAGAAGTGTCGCTTGCCGGTCTCTTGCGCGGCGAGCGGGCTGAAGCCGGTCCGAGCGGACATGGCGTGCCCGAGGCAGTCGACGCACTCTGTCGAGGTGGCTGGCCTGGTCTCGATGACGGCGTGCCGGTACGTGACGCAAGCGCCGCATTGAGGAGCTATCTCGACGACATCGCGCGCACCGACATCCGCCAGGTCGACGGAGTTGCTCGTGACCCCGTACGAGTGCAGGCACTGCTGCGCTCGCTCGCGCGCAACGTCGGCACCGCAGCGAGCCTGAACAAGCTGGCGACCGAGACAAGCGCTGCCGCCCCGCTGAGCCGCCATTCAGCCCGTGCCTATCTCGATGCGCTCGAGCGACTTCATGTTCTGGAACCGCTGAGGGCGTGGCCCACCCATCTGCGCACTCGGTCACCGCTGCTATCGAGCCCACGCCATCACTTCACTGATCCGTCGTTGGCCGTTGCGGCGCTCCGAGCCCAGCCCGAGCGCCTGCTGGCCGACACCGAGGCGCTCGGTTTGCTCTTCGAATCGCTCGTGGTGCGGGATCTGCGCATCTACGCGCAGGCCACCGGCGCTGAGGTGTTCGCTTTCAGAGATGCAGCCGGCAGCGAAGTCGATGCGATCGTCGACGCCGGCGACGGGCGCTGGCTCGCAGTCGAGGTCAAGCTCGGCGGCAACGAGCAGATCGAACAAGCCGCCCGTTCACTGCTGACTGCCTGCGGCAAGATCGACGAATCCAGGATGGACCGGGCCGCCAAGCTCGTCGTGATCACTGCTGCCGACGGCTATTCGTACGAACGCCCCGACGGAGTCTCAGTAGTGCCGCTGTTCGCCCTCGGCCCCTGAGAAACGAGCGCTCTCGCGAAAACGTGGGATTTGACCTGCTGGACTGGGCGGGGAGGTTCAGGCTCGCGACGAATCCCGGCTACGAAGCGTCGGAGTCTGAGTCTTCGGGGACCAACTTGTCGCTGTTGCTCTCGATCGCCTCGAGCACTTCTCGGTGTCGGAGCTCTTCCCGCTTGCGGGTGCGGCTTCCACGACGGACAAGTCGATACGGCACCAAGAAGAGTGAGAACAACACGTACCAGCTGAGCACGAACAACCACACGACAGCGATCAGGAAGACCGCGAGAAGACCGAGGAGAAAGCGAACGGGCGATGGCCCGACGCGTGTCAAGCGCCAGATCCTTGCGGCTGACCCGATGAAGCTCATCGGTGCCTGAACGACGACCTTCTCGGATTCAAGGCGATCCTCAGGC
This sequence comes from Candidatus Poriferisodalis multihospitum, assembly GCF_028283155.1. Taxonomy (NCBI): domain Bacteria; kingdom Bacillati; phylum Actinomycetota; class Acidimicrobiia; order Acidimicrobiales; family Candidatus Poriferisodalaceae; genus Candidatus Poriferisodalis; species Candidatus Poriferisodalis multihospitum. The sequence goes on from NZ_JAPYOK010000084.1 coordinate 6,691, forward strand.
ATTCGTGTCCTTCCCGTCGAGCGCTTCGTGGAGCTCATCCAGCAGTTGAGCCGAGCGCGAGTTGCACCCCGCGCAGGTCTCGATTGCGGACTCGGCGAACCGCCGAGAGAGAAACAGCCCAAGGCACTTCCATGTCCAGCGCCACTTGCCGATGGACTCACCGTCGCTCGCGACATAGCTCCACAAGTTGGCGCCTACAGGCGCCGGCACGACAACACGTCCTCGTTGAAGGAGATCGTTGTCCTTGGCCCTCATGTGCTCCTCAGCACCCAGGGGAAGGTGCTGGTGCCTCCCGCATCGCACATACCGTCGTGGGCACCCTCGGTCAGTTCGCTCGTTGACCGTCCAAAGCGTGGTACCGGACTGGCCGTAGGTGCACCAACCACGCCGCCAAGCCAAGACTTGGCGCATCAGGGCATAGAGCGCCGCGAGGACGTACAGAAACGGGGCGAGTGCTGCGATCTCAGCCAGTTGCTGCACATGCCGAACGATACCGGTGGACCCAGATTCAGAAGGTGCCGAAGCGGGCTTGGGCGTCCGCGCTGGTGATGGACCTAGCTGAGGCGTCTCCGTCGAACTCGGACAGGTCGCCGAGCCGGGTGAGCTGGGCGTAGCCGCGCAGCTGGTGCTTGGCCATCTGCACCGACAGCGCCGGCAAATCCAAGAGGCGTGCCACCCAGCGCTCGACTGCGGCGTCGAGCTCGCCCTCTCCTTCACATACCTCGTGCGCCAGGCCCCACTCAACGGCCGTATGCCCATTGACCCGTTCACTGGTCATGACGAACTGCCGGGCGCGGGACATGCCCATCTCGGCAATCAGCCGGGGCGTTGCGCCCCATGGCAGCGGCACGCCGAGCTCCACCTCGGGCACGTACCACAGTGCATCCGCAGTGGTGATCCGGAAGTCGCAGCTCGTGGCGAAGCAGTTTCCGCCACCGATGGCGTGGCCGTGCACGCGGGCGATGGTCACTGCCTCGCAGTCCTCGATAGCACGGGCTGCCCGGCGGCCGAGCTGGTTGATGTAGCGGGCCTCGCGGTCATTCGCCGCAGCGAGCGGACCTTCCTTGCGGTCAGCGCCAGCGCAGAACGACTTCCCCCGCCCGCCCAGCACCGCCACCCGGAACTGCGTCTGGCCGTTCAGCGCCGAGAACAGATCGCCCACCTCGCGGATCATCAACTGGTTGTGAGCATTGCGCGACTCCGGCCGGTTCAGCCACACCCGCAGCGTCTCCCCATCAGACTCCAGCTCAATCGTCTCCAACGACGGCAACTCAAACGCCAACAGGCTCATGCCCACAATCCTTGCCCACCACGACGCTCCGCGCCGCCGTCTCAGGAGTTCTTCGCCACCCTCTCAAGAGCAATGTCGTAGACCGTCTTCACCTGGCTCACGACATCGTCGAGAACATCGTCATATGACGCGCCGAGCCGGATGCGTATCGGAAGCCATATCGGTACGTCAGGCTCCCAGTGATCCGGCAAAAGCAGCTGGCAGCGCAGCGCATCCGCGTCGATGGCCTGACTCAGCTCTTCGTCCAGGTAGAGCCAGATCGGCGCTCCTTCTTCATCCCCCCAGAATTCGAAGCTGACGCCGATCCAATGCCGCCCCTCAACGCGGGCGAAGCGGAAGCTTCGTCCGTACCCGTCCCAACTGGCCGCTGCTCGCAGACCGCTGGTGTCCATCCACCCCGTGTCTACGCCGCGTGCATTGACGAGGTCAGAGATGATCCGATAGAGATCACTGATATGACGCGGCACTCTCACGCTGAGGTCCCCAGGGTGAAATGGAACAAACCTCTTGTCTCCTTGACTGGCCGCCAGACCGCTCAGTTGCTCGATCTCGGACACCAAGGTCAGCTCTGAAGCTGATCCCTTCAGCACCTCCAGAAGGCAGATCCAGCTCGTGAGCGCCAGGTGCTTGTCAGTGCCGGCCACGCGAGCAACCAGACGCCGTTCATCGTCTCTGATGGTCTCGGGAGACGGGTGCTCCTCGCCGTTCTTCATCTGTGCGCAAATTTCACTCCACAGCGCGGCTCGCCGAGCCTCGGGTGCCACGAAGAGCAAGACGCCTGACTTGTTGTCGGCGAGGTGCCTCAGGTATCCGCTCGCCTGACCATCGAGAAGAGGGGCCCAGAACTTGGATTCGATGATGAGCCGTTCTGAGTCATCGCTGTCGAATCCGACGAGGTCCAGTCGTGACTGGTCATCTCGAACCGATTGCGTCCTGACCCGCACCAAGGGATCAAGCGCGAACTTGTCGTCCGACACGAAGTCTGCAAGCGCCTCGCGGCAGGGCTTCGACTTGTTGAGGATGTAGGCGAGCGCCTCGGTGGCCGCGTCCTCGACGCTGCCAGAAAGTCGCGGAATGAGATGAGCGAGCAGCGTGTCGTCATCGGGCATCAGAAGGACTCCATTCGATTGGTCCGGTTGCTTGCGGGCGACGTCGGCTAGTCGTCGCGACGGCCGGTGTCGCCGGGCTGGATGACGAAGTCTCTCCTGTCGCGGTACTGCGGTGCTCGGTTGATGACGTAGTTGTCTTCGCCGGCGAGCGGGCTGATCTTGCGGTAGTCGGTCATCAGCCAGTACTTGTGGTCGCCGACGAACAGGTAGGTGTTCGACATGCGGAAGAAGCGGCCAGCGACACCCTCGCCAGCATGGAAGCGGGCACAGATCGCCGCGAGCAGCTTCCGCTGGTCGTCCTTCTCGCTCAGCACGTACTCGTGCGGCCATGTGTCCCGGTACGTCACGGCTTCACGCCACGGCGCGGTCTCAATGAGTTCAATCAGTTGCGTCTTCACGGCCGTCACCATCGCGCAGGGGTGCGACACATTCGCGAAGGAAGTGCAACCGGGCCTACCCGAAACTGTGACAACTAGACGAGGCGGTAGACGTCGCGGCGGTGTTGGACGCGGTGGATGACGACGACCGACGCGTCGTCGTTCACCTTATAAACGATGCGGTAGTCGCCGCGGCGAGCGGATCGGTGACCGCTCAAGCTTCGGGAAAGAGGCTTACCAGCCCGTAACGGGTTCTCGCGGATCGGTCCGTTGATGGTCGCCAACGCGGCGGCTCGCACGCCTTCGGGAAGGCGGTCGAGGTGCCGCTTGCTGGCAGCGGTGAACTGGACGGCATACACCGAGGTTCGCTCGACCTAGATGACTTCCTCCAGCGGGATCAGCTTGCCCTCAGCAGCGTCCTGCCACGACTGCCGTAGGGACGCCATGAGCTCCTCGTCGCCGAGTATGTCGAGCGTCTCTTCGAGCGATTCCAGTTCGTCCAAGCTCATGAGCACGAACGACGGGCGACCATGACGGGTCACCACAATGCGTTCGTGCTGATTCTCGATCCGCTCTGCCAACTCTGACAGCCGGGCCTTTGCTTCTGAGAAAGGCAGAACTTCGGCCATAGCCGGCGATGTTAGACCAGAATTCTGACCAATTACACCAAATCCGTTCGTGAGTTGCTTGTTTCCCATGAGACATCATTTTATTGGTTCTCATTGATTTCTAAAATCGAATTTCGCAGGAGCGACGCGCAAGCTGGGCGTGCGGGCCAGAATGTCGGCCATGAGTGAGAGCAATGGCACGACTGCGCCCGATCTTTCGGGTGTGAAGCACTACGACGTGGATGCGCTGGGCACGCGGATTCATGTGGCCGAAGTGGGCGAGGGGCCGATGGTGCTGTTCGTCCATGGCTTCCCGGAGTCGTGGTATTCGTGGCGCCACCAGCTCCCGGCGGTGGCCGCTGCCGGTTATCGGGCGGTGGCCATCGACGTGCGCGGCTACGGCCGTTCTGCTGCGCCGACTGCTGTCGACGAGTACCGCATGGTGCGTCACGTCGCCGACAACGTCGGTGTGGTGCGGGCCCTCGGCGAGGACGCTGCGGTGATCGTCGGCCATGACTGGGGTGCACCCATTGCGTGGAGCTCGGCGCTGCTGCGTCCCGGCATCTTCACCGCGCTGGGCCTGGTCAGCGTCCCCTACAACGCTCGCAGCGACTTCAAGCCCAGCGCTGCGTTCCGCATGATGGGCGGCGACAAGGAGTTTTACATCGAGTACTTCCAGGAGCCGGGCCGTGCCGAAGCCGAGATGGAGGTCGACCTTCCCCACTGGCTGCTGGGCATGTACTTCTCCGCCTCCGGCGACGGTGTGCGGGCCCGGCAAGCATCGGGCGACTCATCGGGCGGAGGCTTCGGCGTGGCACCCGGCGGCAAGCTGTCGGACAACTTCATCTGGCCCGAACCCGGCCATTGGCCGCACTGGATGTCCGAGGCCGACTTCGCGGTGTACACCCAAGAATTCACCCGCACCGGCATGTCCGGCGGGTTGAACCGCTACCGCAATGTCGACCGCGACTGGGCGGACATGGCCGCCTTCGACGGCGCAGCCATCACCCAGCCGAGCCTGTTCGTCGGCGGCGAAGTCGACGGGCCGACGGTGTGGGGCGCCGGCTCCATCGCCAAGTTCGGCGAGACCATGCCCAACCTGCACAAGTCGGTGATCCTCGACGGCATCGGCCACTGGGTGCAGCAAGAGGCCGCCGACGAGCTCAACGCCGAGCTACTCGACTTCCTCGCCGCCCTCTAGCGCGTCGCCACACTGCCCGTCAGGCGGCCAGCGAAACCTCGACACGCTGCTAGCCGGCGCGAGTGGCGCGGCGGGTTGCGAACAGCGGCGCCATGTACCCGAACGCGGCCACCACCGCGCCGAAGAGGAACGTCGTCTGCAGGCGGCTGATCGACGGGCTGTCTCCCGCGAACGCCAGCATCGACTGGATGCCGGTGATGATGCCGATCCACATGACGGTCTGGTTCATGCCGTTCGCGACGCCCAGATCCTTGTCGTCCACCGAGTTCGCGACCAGCACTTGATACGCCGGCGAGCCGAAGCCGGCGGAGACGCCGGAGAGCACCAAGCCCACCATCACCAGCGCGAGCCCCCAACCCGCTGGGTCGGCACCGATGGCAAACGCCACCATCGAACCGATCATCGCCGAGGTGCCGAACAGCATCGGCGCTCGGGCGCCGATCTTGGTCACGAGGGTGCCGCCGAACGGAGACGCCAAGGCGAACGCGCCAGGCCGGGGAACCATCAGCAACGCAGCCACGCCTATGGAGTATCCGTACCCGTCCTGCAGCAAGAACGTCGGCACGATGATGAACGCACCCATGTAGGCGAACTGGTTGCAGGCTGCGGACACGAGGGGCAGCGTGAAGCTGGGGCGCCGGAACAGTCGCAGATCTAGCAACGGCGACGCAGCACGGCGTTCCCAGAGCACGAACAGCACGAAGCACACCACCGCGCCGCCGACCATCAGCATCAGCGTCTGGTCGCTGAGCAGTGACGTGCCAGAACGGGTCAGCGTGGGGATGCGGGTGATCGCCCACAGCACCAGCAGCGTGCCCCCGCCCAACAGCAGGGCTCCGAGAACGTCGATGGAGACGCGTGCGCCTCGCGGTATCGGCTTCACGATCAACACCGCCAGCACCGTGCCCAGCAGGCCGATGAGGCCGAAGAGCAGGAAGATGCCGCGCCAGCCGAAGATGTTGAGCATCGGTCCGCCGGCAACGACACCGATCGTGGGCGCGCCGGTCATGGCGAACTGGAACCACCCCACGGCTCGGGCGCGCTCGGCCGGACCGAAGGCATGCATCAGCAGCGCCATCCCCGACGGCATCAGCATCCCACCGCACAATCCGAACACGACCCGCACAGCGATGAACGTGCCGATGTCGGGCACCCAGTAGTTGACGATCATCATGGCCGTCATGCCGATCATGCCGATCATGAACATCCGGCGATGGCCGTAGATGTCGCCGAGCTTGCCGCCTGCCGGTGTCGACACGGCCATCGCCAGCATCAGGCCGGTCATCACCCAGCCAGCCGTCGGGACGCTCGTGTCCAAGTCTTCCGCGATGCTTCCCAGCGCCGCGCTGACCAACGTCATCAGCGAACCGAATCCGAGAACGGCGAAACCGATGACCACCAGCAAGATCCACCGGTAGCGGGTCCCCTGCGGCGGCCCGACATCAGCTGTCGGCGGCGCGGCGGAAGGCAACGGCGGGCGCGGGGCCGCGGGTGCCACCGATGCGGCGAGCGGCCGGCCGGCCGCATCGAGAATCTGCGGGACGACCGTGAAGACCGACGGCCGCCTTGCAGTCAGCCGCGCTTGCGCGCGCACGCTCCGTCCTGCGGGCTTCACGTGCTCAGGACCGACGGGCCGGCGCGTCGGGCGAGCGGTCCGCTCGTGGCGTCGCGGTCGGAGTCACGGGCTCAGTAAACGCCCTCTTGCCCCGTTTGCCTCAGCGTCGCCACACGTGGCGGCGACGTGCAGCAGCCGCTCAGCGGGTGAGGTGGCCATCCTCGAGCATGGCGTCAGCCTGGTAGCGGGCGATCTTGCCCATTTCCGGGTGCGTGAGCACCCAGAAACGATTGGTGCGAACGGCATCGAGCACCATCGGCCCCACATCGGCCGGGTCCATGCCCTCGGCGAGGTAGCCCTTGAGCATGTCCCAGAACTTGTCGCCCTGATCGGTGCGCACGTGGTGGGCAGCATCTTCGGGGTCACGATTGCGCTGGCTGTACACGATGTTGGTGTTGATCGGCCCTGGGCACAGCACCGAGGCATGCACCGGCGAGTTCCGCAGCCGCAGATCCCGCTCGAGCGTGGCCATCAGCGCCACCACACCGTGCTTGGACACGTTGTAGGCACCCAGCGAGGCGCCGCCGTACAGCCCGGCCACCGAAGCAGTCGAGTTGATGTGGCCCTCGCCGGTCGCCTCGATGATCGGCAGGAACACATGGCAGCCGTAGATCGGCCCCCACAGGTTGATGTCGAGCGTCCAGCGCCAGTCCTCGAGCGACATGTCTCCCACCGGACCGGGAATGCCGACGCCCGCGTTGTTGCACAGCACATGCACCGCTCCGAACTGCTCCACGGCAGCCTCGGCGAGCGCCTCGATCTGCGCCAGCTGTGATACGTCGGTGCGCACCGCGATGGCCTCTGCACCGGCCTCGCGCACCTCGGCGGCGGCATCGTTCAGCGGGGCTTCCTCGATATCGGCCAGCACTACCTTCATGCCTGCCGCCGCGAACGTATCGGCCATGGCGCGGCCCATGCCGCTCGCCGCGCCTGTCACTACAGCAACTCTGCCCTCGACCTCCATGGCCCCTCTCTTGCTGGTTGTTGGATTGGCGGGTTAGTCGAAGTCGATGACGGTGCGGGTGCCGACGCGCTGGCGCATCTGCTCGTAACCCACGTTGATGTCTTCAAGCGGCATGTGCGCCGAGATCATCTCGTCGAGCATCAGCCGCCCGTCGAGATACATGTCGACGTAGCGGGGCATGTCCACCCGGAAGGCGTTCGAGCCCATCATCGAGCCCTGCAGCCGCTTCTCAAGCATGAACACCTCATAGCCCGTGATCTCGATCTTCTCACCGAATGGCATCATGCCCACGATCACCGTGGTGCCGCCGGGCCGCGACGACGACCACGCCTGCTCGCAGGTCTGCTTCAGCCCGATGCACTCGAAGGCGTAGTCCACCCCGCCGCTGGTCATCTCCTTGATGGCCTCGACCGGGTCGCCGTCGGAAGCGTTGACCGTGTCGGTGGCGCCAACCTGGCGAGCCGTCTCCAGTTTGTCGTTCTCGACATCCACCGAGATGACCCGACCGGCACCGGCGATGCGGGCGCCCTGCACAGCCGACAGGCCGATGCCGCCAGCGCCGTACACGGCCACGGTCGCGCCGGGCTCGATGCGGGCCGTCTTGAACACCGCACCCAGCCCCGTGGTGACACCGCAGCCGATGAGCGCCGCACGGTCGAGCGGCATGTCGTCGCGGATCTTCACGACAGCGTTCTGGTGGATCAGCATCTCCTCGGCGAATCCGCCGAGACGGGCGAACTGGCCCACCTCGGTGCCGTCCGGCTTGGCCAGCCGAGGTGAGGCACCCGAAGGCCGAGCGACAGCAGAGGGATTGGCGCAGATGTTCGGGCGACCGGTCAGGCAGCGCTCGCAGTGGCCGCAGAAAACCGACAGACAGCTGATGACGTGGTCGCCGGGCTTCACGTAGGCCACGTTCTCGCCCACGGCTTGGACCACGCCCGCGCTCTCATGGCCCATGACAGCGGGGAGCTGGTACGGCCAGTGGGCATCCATGAAGTGCAGGTCGCTGTGACACAGGCCCGCGTGCACCACCCGCAGCAGGACTTCGTCGGGAGCGGGCGCATCGACCGAGATGTCCTCGATGTCGAGCTCGCCCGGAATCTCGTTGAGTACTGCAGCTTTCATGATCGGCTCCCCCCTCCCGTCACGTACATCAGCGACGCGACTCGGCCATGCGGCAGCGTACTCATCCCCAAGATGCTGCTGGAAGCCTCAGGGCGTGGGACCCGAACGCTGGAGCACTTCTGGCCGGATGAGCAGCCACAGCGTCATCCCGGCGAGTCCCAACGACGCCATCAGGATGACCGCGGTGCGGGCGCCGAGCTGCTGCGCCACCTCGCCGAGCACGTAGGTGCCCACCGGCAGCGCGCCGATCGCCATGCTCAGCAAGCCCATGGCGCGGCCCCGCATCTCCTCCGACACCGCGGTGAGCACCAGGGTCGACTGCGTCGCAGCGAAGAGCCCGCTGCCGCAGCTGGCGACATACAGCGTGATCACGGCGATCAGGACATTCGGCGACAGCGCCCACACAATGAGCATCGCCATCGCCACGAACACGCCGAACGAGTAGGCGATCCCCCATCGACCGTCGCCCCACCTCGCTGTGACCAACGATCCGGTGATCATGCCGAAGCCGGTCATCGAGCCGATGATCCCGATCTGCGACGCCGTGGCGTTGACCTGGTCGCCGATGAGCTGGACGGCAGGGAAGTAGGCGAACATGAAGAAGTTCGCCATCACGGTGACACCCAGGATGCTGAGCAGGCTGCGATTGGTCCGCGCTAGGCGCAAGCCCGCCCGCAGCTCCGTGAGCGTCGAGGTACGGGCCCGGCTGTGCTGATGCACCACACTGGCCCGGCTGTGTCCATGCGCCTCGCCGGCGCGGCTGTGTCCATGCGCCTCGCCGGCTCGGCCGAGGGGCACAACCTCGAAGATCCGGTCCCGGAGCGCGTCGGACCACCGATCGGCTGCCGAGGCCGCGGGCCGAGCCGGGGGCACATGCGGTACCCACATGAGGAGCACCAAGCCGAGGCCCAGCATGGCGGCCACCCCCAGGAAGGCAGCCCCTACACCAGCCCGGTCAGCAACTGCGCCACCCAGCAGCTGCCCCGCCGCTACGCCTGAGGCGAGTGCCATCGTCTCCCACGCCATGGCCTTATGCAGCCGATGCGGCCCCACGATGTCAAGCACCAGCGCTCGACGGCTGGTCATGTCCACCACCCAGCCGATGCCAGCGAACAACAAGAACGGATACAGCAGTGCAATGCCCAGTTGCCCAGCCCGCTCGGCCAGCCCTACCACGGCGACGAACGGCACCAGAAGCGCTGTCTGCAATCGCACAGTGCGCCGACGGTCGAAGCGATCCGAGATCACCCCGCCGATGGCCCCGCCGAGCAGCAGAGGCGCCCACATGATGGCCCCAGTCAGCTGCACCATCCGTGGCGAGCCGGTGATCTGGTTGACGTGATAGCTCGCAAGGAACGCGATCGCCCAGCGTCCCCAGTGCCAGCACAGCCCGCTGAACCACAGCGGGGCGAAGCCGCGGGCCGAGAATGCACCGCCGCCGCGGACCTCGGGTTCGAGGCGCGGCGCCTCAGTGGCCGCCGCCCCCCTGCGCATCAGCACGGCATCCTACGAGAGCACGCGGGTCTGCGTACCTTCCTCTGGCCGCTGAGGGATCAGGCGGGAACCCCGGATGCCGGGGCGCCAGATGCTGGTGTGACAGCCACCGGGACGCCGTTGACGGCGGCGTTGCCCGACGGGACATCCACGAAATCGGGCGGGACGAGCAGGTTGTAGTTGACACCGGCGTACCTGCTCGCCACCGATTGTCGGGTACCCGGCTTGTCGTGCCCCCAACCGTGAGGCAGCGACACGACACCCGGGTACATCTGATCGCTGACTTCCACAGGCACCTCGACGGCACCGCTCGACGACGAGACCCGGGCCAGTTCCCCGTCGGTCACGCCTGCTTCCGCTGCATCGTCGGGATGGATGAGCAGCGTGCAGCGATCCTTGCCGCGCACCAAGACCTCCACGTTGTGCATCCACGAATTGTTCGAGCGCACGTGGCGCCGGCTGGTGAGCACCAGCGACGCATCGGGCCGCTCGAGGCTCGCCTCGAGGCGCCCGACATCGGAAGTGATGCGCTCAGGCGCTAGGTCGATCTTCCCGTCGGGGTTCACCACAATGTCGTCGACCTGCGGGACCATCGGACCCATGTCGAGCCCGTCGGGCAGCTCTTTGAGCTTGTCGAGGTTCAAGCCGTCGGGGTTCTCGCCGTAGCGGTCACCCCACGGACCGGTCCGGATGGCCAGATCATTCAGCCGCTCGGGCCCGGGTTCGGGCGATGCCTCCAGCGCGATCGCGGGATCCACGCCGGCCAGTTCGGCAAGCGCCGAAAAGTACAGGTCGTCGAACTCGGCGGCATTCACGTCTCCCATGCCGGCGCACATCGCTCCGAGCCGGGTGAGGATCTCCCATTCGTCGGGTCGGTCGTCGGCAGGCGGGAACAGCGGCGGCGCATACTTCGCCGCGGACCGCTTGGCCCAACCCCACAGCATCTCGGAGTAGAAGTGCTGCTCCAGCGCAGCCAGCCCCGGCAAGACGACGTGGGCGTGGCGGGAGGTCTCGTTCAGCGCATTGTCCACCGAGATCATCGCCTCCAGCAGCGGCAAGGCGTTGTCGAGGCGCTCGGAATTGGGGGCCGACAGCACCGGGTTGCCGCCCACGACGATCAGTCCCTTGAGCTGCCCCTCGCCCGGTGTGTCGATCTCCTCGGCGAGGCAGCCCATCGGGAACTGGCCGAGCACCTCGGGAATGTCGCGAACCCTGCTCCGCCAGCGGTCAAATCCGCCCTCGAAGCCCCAGTCCTGCTGCAGCATCGACCACGCCACGGGCTTCGCCCACATCATCCCGCCGACCGCGTCGAGGTTGCCGGTGAGCGCGCAGATGACGTCAGGCAGCCACGACGCCAGCGTCCCGAACTCCTGATTGCAGGTGCCGATGCGCGCGTACCACACAGCACGCTCAGCCGCAGCAAACTCGCGGGCCAAGGTGCGGATCGCCCCGGCATCCGCACCGCACGCCTCGGCCACTCGCTCCGGCGGGAATTCAGCGGCAATGGCCCGTACGTCGTCCACCCCCTTGAGCCGATCGGCCAGGTGCCCCAGTCGCACGAGCCCTTCGTCGAACAGCACGTTCACCACTGCGAGCTGCAGCAGGGCATCGGTGCCAGGCCGCACCGGCAGCCACTGGTCGGCGTGTGCGCAGGTTTCACTGCGGCGAGGGTCGATCACCACCACCTTGCCTCGCTCGCGCACGAGGTCCAGCGCACCCGGAACATCGGGACAGCCCATGAAGCTGCCCTGGCTGGCGGACGGGTTGGCGCCCTGGACCACCATGAAGTCGGTGCGGTCGATGTCGGGCACCGGGATGCGCCACGAGTGCCCGTACATCAGCTGGCAGGCCACGTTCTTGGACCACGTGTCGACGGTGCCAGACGAATACACGGTGGGTATCCCGGCGAGCTGCAGGAACATGCCGGCGTAGCGGCTGATGGAGTAGTTGAAGCCAGTGGCGTTGCCGAGGTAGGCGGTAATCGCTTCGACGCCGTACTTGTCCCGGACGCCGCCGAGCAGCTCGGCGCAGCGCTCGAAGGCGGCATCCCAGCTGGCCTCGGCCAGATCGCCAGCTGCGTTGCGGACCAGCGGCCTGCGCACCCGATCGGGATCGGCGTACATGTGCCCGAGCACGGTGCCCTTGGGACAGATGTAGCCCTTCGACCAGACATCGTTGCGGTTCGGCCTGATCAGCTTCACTTCGCCGTCGGCGTGGTGCACCTCGAGCCCGCACATCGCCTCGCACAACGAGCAGCTTCGGATATGGATCTGGCGATCGGTCATGCGAGTCCTTCCGGCAACATGCGGTGAAGTGTCAGAGATTACGACGCGGCATGCGTGCCAGCCTGCCTTGGCCACCGACGGCGAAACGAACTTCGGCAGGCGCGGACGGCAGCGCTGATCGGGATTTGGCGCCTGCGGCTACCATCGGGTTCGTGACATCGACCGATCCGGTGCCCGCGCAGCCAAGCGTCGGCGCCGAGACGCAGCCCGTCCTGACAGATGTCTGGCAGGGAGACGACAGCGCCGGCTTCGACGCCGAGCACAGCAACGTCAAGATCTGCCGCAATGCGCGCCATTTCACCTTCGACGGCTTTGCTGAAGGCGACGAGGACATCACCACGTCGTGGCGGAAGCTGCTCGAGCGCGAGGGCAAGTCATCCCCCGACGGCACCTCAGTGCGCGACCTGGTCCTCGGTCCCACATCAGGCGACTGAGGCCGGCGGCGTCCCGGGCTCCAACGGTGAGCGACCAGCCCCGCAACGAGACACCGGCGAGCGTTGCCGAGCTCCAGGCACAGCTTCGAGCAGCCGGCTACCTCGCGAGCCGAGGCCTGGCCACCGCAGCGCTCATCGGGATGCGACTCGGCCGGCCGATCCTGCTCGAAGGCGAGGTCGGCGTCGGCAAGACCGAGATGGCCAAGTGCCTCGCGGAGATCGGCGGGCAGCAGCTCATCCGTCTCCAGTGCTACGAGGGCATCGACACTTACCAGGCGCTGTATGAGTGGGATTACGCGCGGCAGATGCTGCACGTCAGGGCGCTGTCGGAGAGCGAGCTGACCGACGCCGGGGCCCTCAGCGGACTGTACGGCCCTGAATTCCTCATCGAGCGGCCGCTGCTGTCGGCGATCAAGGCTGGCAGCAGTGCAGTGCTGCTCATCGACGAAATCGACCGTGCCGACGACGAGTTCGAGGCGTTCCTGCTGGAGCTGCTGTCGGACTTCCAGATCACGATCCCCGAGATCGGCACCATCACCGCAGCCAGCCGACCGCTGGTGGTGCTGACCTCGAATCGCACACGGGAACTGCACGACGCCCTCAAGCGCCGGTGCCTCTACCACTGGATCAGCTATCCCAGCCTCGACGAGGAGATCGAGATCGTGCGCCTGCGTGCGCCGGATGCCGTCGAGACCCTCGCTCACAAGGTCGTCGTGGCGGTCCAGCGCCTGCGCGACATGGATCTCGCCAAGCCGCCGGGAGTCGCCGAGACGCTGGACTGGGTGGACGCGCTGGGCGTGCTGGGCACCGACGATCTCGATGCCGCAGCGGCAGCAGACACCATCGGTGCCGTCATCAAGGACCGTGACGACCTCGAACTCGTCGAAGCCGAGCTCGATCGTGTTGTCGCCGATGCCTGAGCGAACGCCCGCGCTCGGAGACGACGCCGGCCCAGATCCGGCGGAATTCGTGGCGAGGCTCGTCGGCTTCGGCCATGCGCTGCGAGACGAGGGCCTTCCGGTGGGCTCCGACGACATGGTCACGTTCTGCTCTGCGGTCTCGGAGCTCACGCCGAGCGATCTCGAAGACGTCTACTGGAGCGGCCGGACAACTCTGGTCCATCGCCGGGACCACCTGCCGCTCTATGACGAGGTGTTCCGCCGGTACTTCCTGGGACACCGGTCCCCGGCCAACCCTGAGCCTGCCGCTGCCGAGCCAATCGTGCAAGCACTCAGCGGCACCCTGAACGTGCCCGACAGCGAACCCGGCGCCGAATCGGGCGACGACCGGCCGATGGTGCTCGGACGGCAAGCCTCCGGGGTCGACATTCAGCGCGACAAGCGCTTTGCCGACTGCACGCCCGATGAGCTGGCCGCGCTGCGGCGGATCATGGCACGGGTCCGTTTGGAACCGCCCCGGAGGCGCACCCGGAGGCGTCGTTCCGATCCGTCAGGCGCGCGCCTCGACATCCGCCGTATGGCACGGGACGCGATGCGGCTCAGTCACGCAGCGCCCGTCCTCCATCGCCTGACGCGAACCGAGCGAGCCCGCCCGCTGGTGCTGATCCTCGATGTCTCGGGGTCGATGGCCGACTACTCGAGGAACCTGCTGCAGTTCGCATACTCCATGCGCCGGGCGGCACAGAAGGTGGAGGTGTTCTGTTTCGGTACCCGGCTGACGCGCATTACACCGGTGCTCGACCGGCGCAATCCCGACGACGCCATGAAGCTCGCCGCTGCTCGAGTACTCGACTGGGACGGCGGCACCCAGATCGGCGAGTCGCTGACCACCTTCATCCGAAAGTGGGGACGAAAGGGGCTCAGCCGGGGCGCGACAGTCGTCATCTGCTCCGACGCGCTTGACCGCGGCAGCCCCGTAGTTCTCGCTGACGCGATGGAACGCCTCAGCCGGCTCTGCCATCGGATCATCTGGATGAACCCGCTCATCGGCCACAACGCCGATACGCCGCCGAGCACGCTGGGCATGCTGGCCGCCGGCCCGTTCATCGACAGCCTCGAATCGGGCCACGACTTGGCGAGCCTGGAGGCGTTCGCTGCCGAGCTGGCTCAGGTCGGCTGACGCCGATGAGCCGCGTCTTGCTGGGCTGGCAACAGTGAGCCGCTGGAGCGTTTCCATCCAAGCCGAGGGCGACCGCCCCGTCGAACTGGATGAGGTGGTCGCGCTGGCCGACGCGGTCGCCCCGCTCGAAGGCATCGCCTCGGGCGTCGGCGCGATGGCCTACGGCGCCCAGATCGTTGTAGACGCTCAGAGCTCCGATCAGGCCGTCGAGGCCGCTATGGCAGCGTTCGCCGCAGCCGTCGAGACAGCGAATCTCCCCGCCTGGCCGATGACCCGTGCGGAAGTGATCGGCGAGGACGGGCCGGAGTTCGACGAGTGATCGGGTTCAAGTGATCAGACTGGGATCGCTCGCCGGCTACCCGTTCGAGGGGCCAAGGGTGCTCGGCGGCTGGACGCCGCCAACCACCGCTGCGGTCTACGCGATCCTGTACCGCGACGATCCCGAGAACCGGCCGCACGACTACGCCGTCATCGACGTCGACCATGCCGACAACCTGGCTACGGCCGGGCTGCCGTTCAGCCACCCGAGAGCGAAGTGCTGGGAGCGGCGGGCCGGCAACAAGTGGAACCTCCACATCTGCACCTACGAGGTGCCGGGCGGCCTGCCCTCGCACCGCGAGCAGATCACCCAGGAACTGATTGCCATCTACCGCCCCGGCTGCGCGCCCGACCAGTACGACCAGAAGTGGGAAGACGAGTGGATCGGCAGCTACCGAGCCC
>NZ_JAPYOK010000085.1:0-6800 GCF_028283155.1 Candidatus Poriferisodalis multihospitum
GTCACGATGTCGCTGCCCCGGTAGCCCGCCTGCGCGTACGGGCCGGACTGCCCGAACGGCGTGATCGAGGTGAGCACGATGCCCGGTCGCAGACTGCGCAGGGCCTCGTACCCAAGGCCGACGTGATCCAGATGGCCTGGCGGGAAGGCCTCGATCACGATGTCTGAGCTCGCTGCCAGCGCTCGGACCAACTCGATGTCATCGGCGCTGGGCGCATCCCTGCCGATATCGGCGATCACGCTGCGCTTGTTGGTGTTGAGGTGCAGGAAGAGCGGCGACTGCTCCAGGCTGTCCGCGCCGTGCGGCGGTGTCGCGGACGCGCCCCACGGGCCATGACGGCGGGCCGGGTCCCCGCTGGGCGGTTCCACCTTGATGACATCGGCGCCGTGGTCGGCGAAGAGCTTCCCCAGATACGGACCTGAGACCCCCGATGCAAGTTCCAGCACCCGGATGCCGGCCAACAATTGGCTCACTGCTGCCCCCTCGACCGGCTCCGAGGACCGGTCCTGACGGGGAGAGTATGGCCGATGACCTCCAGAGGCTCACCGGCCTGCCGGCCTTGTCAGTTCATGGATGCCAGGATCGGGGCCAGCGATTCCAACAGCGGCCCGACATCGTCGTCACTCTCCAGGCCCAGCAGGTTGGTTGTCAGCGCGATGCCGAGGTCGAACGCGGGCGCATATGCCGCAATGGTGCGAAAGCCCGGCACACCGCCACCATGGGTGTAGATGGTCAGACCGAGAATCTCGTCAGTCGAGATGCCCAGGCCGTAGCTGTTGGCAGGATCCGGGTGGCCTGCCGTCATGAGAGCGACCTGGTCTTCATCGAGGATGTCGGTCGCGAAGAGTCCTCGTATCAGCAGTGCCACGTCGCCGATCTGCGCTTCGATGCCGCCGCCGGTCCATCCCGCGGAACGGGCGAAATCGCTCGGCACGGTGCCGATGTCCACGAAGATGGCGTCGTTGTGAGTGATCTGGTTGTCGGTGGTGAGTCCCAGCAGCGGCCCCATCAGGTAGCCGATCGTGCCGCCGACGTACCCGTTCGCAGTGGGCTCGGGTGGGAACTCTTCAGGCGTGAGGTAGGTGTGCTCCAGAGCGAGCGGCTCGAACACGCGGGACCGAAGCTCCGCGGCTGCCGTGTTGCCGGTGACCGCCTCGATGAGCAGGCCCGCAGCGACGTAGCCGGTGGTGTTGTAGTAGAATTCGGTCCCCAGCTCCGCCACGGGTCCGTACGCGGCGGCAAATTCCAGGATTTCTTCAGGTGAGATCTGCTCGGCCAGCCGGGGCGCTGCGAGTTGGTAGAACTGCACGTCGAACGCGTATTCGACAAAGCCCGAGGTATGCCCCAGCAGGTCCCGCACGGTGACCGCGGCGGCGTGTTCGTATCCCGGTGCCCAGCCCTCGCCTAGGTACTGCACAACCGGCGCGTCGAGTTCGACCGCGCCTTCCGCGACCAGCTGCAGCACGACAGCAGCGGTGACCGACTTGGTGACCGAGCCGATGCGCACGTGGTGGTCGACGGTCAGGGGAGCGCCAGTCGCAATGTCGCTCACACCCCAAGCGAAGGTCATGGGTTCGGCACCGCCTTGCGTCATGGCCAGTACGAGGCCGGGCGCACCAGTGCGCTCCATCCAGTCCCCGATAGCAGCGCCGAGCGGATCAGCCGGCTCGGCCTCGGGTTCGGACTTGTTGCCGGACTCGCCGTCTGATTCGGGTTCGTCCTGCAGCCCTGCCGTCGTGAGCGGTACCGCAGCGGAGGTGGTGGCTGTCGGTACGGCAGTGGTCGCCGGAGGCGAAGCGGCATCCGTCGTCGCGGACGGGGCGCCCGTTGCCGGTGCTGGTGGCTCTGTGGTCGCGGGAGGCGGGGCGGTAGTCGTCGGCGCTACGTCATCTGCGCCGCTGCAGGCGGCTGTCAGCAGACCCAAACTCAGCAAGGCCGATGCGAGGTGCTTCATGTGAGCAGCGTAAGGGGTTGATATCTCTGCTTGGGCGAGCCGGAGGGGGTTGAAGTGAGTCTCGGAATGCTGCTCTTCATGCCGACGAACAGGTCATCCTGATCGACACTTTGAGGGACGCCCTCAACGAGTTGCTCCACGTGCAAACGTGAAGCGCCGGATACCAGCCAGCAACTGGCTCACTGCTGCCCCATCTGCCCGGCACTGCTGGCCCTCCCGACGGCGGTGCTCAAGCTTCTGATCGCTGTGTGCGGTTGGATCGATCCCGAAACCCTGCCGTGGCACAGATCAGTCCCCCGACAAGTGCCAAGATGCCAAACGAAGCGAGACTCAGGACACCGACACTGAACAATGCCATTGCTGCTGCGATGAGGGACGCACGC
Organism: Candidatus Poriferisodalis multihospitum; assembly: GCF_028283155.1. NCBI lineage: Bacteria > Bacillati > Actinomycetota > Acidimicrobiia > Acidimicrobiales > Candidatus Poriferisodalaceae > Candidatus Poriferisodalis > Candidatus Poriferisodalis multihospitum. The sequence goes on from NZ_JAPYOK010000085.1 coordinate 2,338, forward strand.
CGCCGTGAGGGACGCAACGCCGCGACCGACAACAGCACTCCGGCAGCAGCAACGTTGACGAAGAGAATAACAGTCAGCATGTTCCTCAGCACACTCAAGCCGCAGAAATCAGCTCATGCATTGGCGTGGGAAGTGTCGCCGATCTTGCCGCGGGTACTCAAGAATGAAGGCCTATCGGCGTCATCCTCCCCAGTATCCAGTGACTCGATGAAAGCTCAACAGGTCCGTACAACCGCCCCACGCCTGATGATTCCATTCATAGCGAACACTGCCATTGGACAAGCCTTGGACGTAATTCACGTAATACCGGTTCCAAGTGTCAACAGTTGCGCAGAATATGCCATTACGATATGTACCCGAGTTAACGGTCGTCGCTCCGTACTCGCAAGACAGATCGTGGTCCCACGAATGTGCAGTACGTTTCCAACCGCTAGGGCTGTACCAGCCCCAGCTCGCTGAGTGTTGGGAGTTAGTGGTACATGTGCCGTTGTAAGTCCACCTCACGCGAGCGGTTACAGACGTCACGTCAATTTGAGGCGGATCCTCGTAGTAGAGCTTCTGGTACGTTCCTGTCGTCCTACTCCTAGGTGCGCTATTGAGGGACGACGCTGTGTTTGTTCCTGACCTAGCCGCAGTTGCGCTCACCTCGTTACTGGGCGGACCGACACGAAAGCCCTGCAGCATCGCTTGGTTGCGCGTGAGGGTTGCTGATTCCAAGATCAGCTGGCACGTCTGGACATTGTGGGCAATTTGGCGCTCTACACGGACTGATCTAGTATCGACAGTACCCGGTAACTCTGTTTCACTGCCTGAGTAGATGCAGCCCTGTGATCCGTTGGGGCCAAGCAATCGCTCGCCGTTGAGTTGGAGCGTCGTTGACCCAGGAATTGTGTTCAGGAAATTGTGGCGAACCCAGTTGCCGTCGCGTAAGACAGTGACATTCTCGCCTCTCGCGAGTATGTCAACTGAGCTTTGTGCTGTTGCTGGCAGACTGCCGAGAGAAACTAGGCAGAACGCAGCGATCAGGGGAACTACCACAAAATTACGTCGGTATCGCACGATGCCTCCTTTGGCTCGTGGCCGTCGATGCGGTTGTTAAGCAGGAGCATATGTCACCTCCGAGGTGCTGAATGACCACCGGCGCGAGCCGGGCGAGCGTCGTCAGACCCAAGTCCAGCAGGACAGCTGAGAGGCGCTTCATGTGCGTTGTGCACGATTCGAAGGAATCGCATCAAGGTGTTGCCCGAGATCAGGGCGAGTCAGCCGCGCAGCCGGTACGGCAGACTGTGTTGCCGCTGGCGCCCCTGAGAGTGGGTTGACAGCGACACACCGCAGATGGACGCTGTGCGATCATCTGTCGTTGACTCTGCGGAGACGGGCCGCGGGCCGCACTGACAAGGGGATCGATGTGAATCTGGGAATGCTGCTCTTCATGCCAGCGACCATCGCTGGCGAACAAGTCATCCTGATCGACACCTCGACCGAAGCCGGCGGCGGTGCCGCCCGCGAGGTCACCTACCAGGAGTTGCTCGACAACGTCGCACGTACCGCCGGGATGCTGACCATGCTCGGCGTCGGGGTCGGCGACCGGGTCGGCGTCTTCGCCACCAACAGCGTGGAATGCGTCGAGGCCATCTTCGGCGGCGCATTCGTCGGCGCCACCGTGGTGCCCATGAACTTCCGCGCCGGCGCGGAGGAGGCCGCCCACCTGTTGAGCGACAGCGGCATCAGCGTGCTGTTCACCGAGTCCCGCTACAGCGATCTGATCGAGCAGAACAAGCCCGACGACCTCGAGCACGTCCTGGTGCTGGACGACCCGTCGTCGTATGCCGCCGCCCGCGACGAGGCGTTCGAGCTGCCCGTGCCCGAGGACGTCGACCCCGACGGGCTGTGCGCGCTGCTGTACACCAGCGGCACCACGGCCATGCCCAAGGGCGTCAAGCTCACCAACGGCGCTATCACGGGCTACGTCATGGGCACCAACGACGCCGCAACCGGCGAGGACACGGGACGCATGGCGGTCGCAGCGCCGCTGTACCACATCGCCGGGCTCACCTCGATGCTGAATGCCCTCTACAGCGGGCGGGTAGTGGTGCTGCTGCCGCAGTTCGAGGCGTCGTCGTGGATCGAATGCGTGCAGGCGCACTCGGTGACGCACGCCTTCCTGGTACCCACCATGCTCGCCCGGGTGCTCGAAGCTCCCAACTTCGGCCATGAGGCGTTCAGCGGCCTCGAAGCCATCACCTACGGCGCGGCGCCGATGCCGCCGTCGGTCATCCGCCGAGCCATCGACATGTTCCCGCCGAACGTGGCGTTCGCCGGCGCCTACGGGCAGACCGAGACGACGTCCACGGTGGCCGTGCTGGATCCCGACGACCACCGCATCGACGGCAGCGACGAAGAGAAAGAGCGCAAGCTGCACCGGCTCTCATCGGTGGGCCAGGTGCTCGAGGACGTGCAGGTTCGCGTTGTCGACGCAGACAGCGGCGAGGTCGTGGCGCCCGGTGTGATCGGCGAGGTGCAGCTGCAGACGTTCCGGGCCATGGACGGCTACTGGGGCAACGACGAGAAGACCCGCACGAGGGCTGGGTGCATACGGGCGACCTCGGCTACCTCGACGATGACGACTACCTATTCCTCCACGGCCGCACCGGCGACATGATCATCAGGGGCGGCGAGAACGTGCTGCCTGACGAGGTCGAGGCCGTGTTGTACGACCATCCCGATGTGCTGGAGGCGGCGGTTGTGGGCTTGCCGAGCGAGGAATGGGGCGAGCGTGTGGCGGCCGCCGCCGTGGTACGCCCCGACGCTGCGGCGTCGGGCGACGACTTGGTCGCCCACGCCCGCGAGCGGCTGGCGCCGTTCAAGCGGCCTGAATTCGTGCACCTCATGGACGAGCTGCCGCGCACCTCCACCGGCAAGCTGCTGCGCCGCGATCTCATCCCCATGCTCGACGAGCTGGGCATCTAAGGCCGGCTCAGGCCCGGTGCAGGGGTATCGGGACGATCATCTGCATCTGCTGGCGTGCGCGGCTGCACGCCGATCAGTGGACGTGCGCGCTGCCACGTCGATTGCCGATCTGCTGAGCATGATCGGCGAAGCCGTGCAGGGGCGAACAGCGGCCGCTGACCGAGATGCGTGGCTGCGCGCGTGGGGCTACGACGATGCGCTGCTCGCCGAGCGCCGCCACCCGACCGCCGCCGAGCTTGATGCCGTCACCCGCGATGTTCCAACCGTCCTGCATCACGTCACCGGTCATGTGGCGGTGGTGAACACGGCCGCGGGCCACGCCTTGGGCCTGACTTCAGGCGATGTGCTCGTCGAGCGTCAGGATCTGCTGGCAGCGGTGCCACGGGACGATCGCAGCGCGACGGTGGCGGGCGTCACGGAGGTTCTGGCCGACCTGGTTGCTGCGGGCATCACCGCATGCACGGACGCGACGCACACCAACGACATCGGTGCGCTGGAGCTGCTGGCAGAAGCCGCCGCTGAGGTGCCCTCCGTGAAGGTCACGGCGATGGTGGGTGCCGACCGACTCGACTCGTTGGAAGATCTTGATTTTGGCGAGACGGTTCTGTCGTCTGGGGGCGCGGCCGATGCTGGCGCGGTGCGGGTCGGGCACGCCAAGGTCATGCCGCCTCACGATGACGACAGCGCGATCGCCGACTTGGTAGCGGCGGCGCGCGCTCATCGATTTCCGGTCGCCGTGCACGTCATGGACATCGACACACTGCAAGCGACCTTGGATGCCTTGGAGGCGCACCCGCCGCCGCCGGCCGGGACGGCGACGAGCGAAGCCCGTCGCCCAATGCCCGACCGCACAGTGCCCGACCGCATTGAACATTGCGCGCTCGCACTGCCTGAACAGCTCGACCGCATCGCCCGGCTCGGCGTCGCAGTGGTGACCCAGCCCAGCTTCGTGACCCGGCGTGCGCAGAAGTACCGAGAACAGCTCTCGCCGACCGAGCAGGCATGGCTCTGGCCGCTGGCCAGCCTGCTGCGTCGCGGCATTCGCGTCACGCTGTCCTCCGACGCTCCCACGGTTCCCCCCGATCCCGCCGAGTGGATAGAGGCCGCCACGGGTCGAGATATCGCGCCAGCCGAACGCATCGACGCCGAGACCGCACGCCGACTGTGTATGGAAGCCGGCGCAGACCGTTGAGTACCCTGCCGCATCGCCGCTGCGAGCAGGGGGAGGACCCATGGCCGGGCCGATGGAAGGCATCCGCGTCGTCGAGCTGGGCGTGTGGATCGCCGGACCTGCCTGCGGCGGGATCCTGGCCGACTGGGGTGCCGACGTGCTCAAGGTGGAGACACCCGACGGCGATCCGTTCCGTTCGCTGGGCTGGCTGTTTCAGGGCGATGGCAACCCGCCGTTCGATCTGGACAATCGCGGCAAGCGCAGCATCGCTCTGGACCTGCGGCAGCCGGAAGGGCTCGCCGCGCTGCACTCCCTGCTGGCC